>PVBP01000022.1 GCA_002995625.1 Lysobacteraceae bacterium
CACTGTTCGCTCGCCACCCCCCCCCCCCGCCGGAGGCACGTGACGCGTTGGTGCTGTACGGCCGGGTCGCTAAGGCGGTGGCGAACGAGGGCTTGAGCCCATGGTCGCGCGACTTCGTGCGACGCGTCTCAAGCGATCCCGAACTGCGCGAACGCTTGGCAGGCCCACGTCGCGTCGATGCAGTCCATCCGTCCTTTGCCGGCTTCGCCCGCGAAGCCGACCCGCGCGCCCTCGACGCACCGATATTCCGTCCGTATCGCTGGGTGCGTCTGGTCTGGCCACCTGACGCCGACGGCCGAGCGCTCGCCGAGCACCTGCGCCGCACCGGGCTGTTCGACCATGTCGAGCCTGAGCCCCACGCGACCGACCGCCGGGTCGTCTGGCACCAGAGCGCGACGATCACCGACCCGCTTTTCACCGCCGTTACCAACGATCCTCACCGTCGCCAGTGGGCAATCGACCAGGCCCGATTCAAGGATGCCTTTCACTACACCGAAGGCCGCGTGCTCATCGGCGTTCCCGACACCGGCATCCGTCCGGACCATCCGGACCTCGCCGCCGCACAGCGCCCTCATCAGCGTGCTGCTCTCGTACGCTACACCTTGCCCGGTAGCGCCAGCGAGGAATCTGTCGGACCGACGGAAGGATTCTTCCCACAGGCCTTTGCCCCACCAGGCAGGCCGTTGGCAAGGCCGCTCGACGGTGATCTCGGCGGCCAGTCGCAGCAGCACTGGTGGAATGCTGGACACGGAATCCATGTCGCGGGACTGATTGCTGCGCGGAAGAACAATGCCGAAGGCGGCGTCGGCGGATGCCCAGGCTGCGATCTCGCGGTTCTGCGTTTCTCGGATCCCGCGGTGCTGCCGACGGCATGGCACGCCCTGGGGCCGAGCTTCGGCAGCAGCGTGATCAGCATGAGCTTCGCGACTAACTACTTCAGCGAGTTGATGCTGGACACTCTGGTTGCCCTGCAGGAGCGTGATGTCGCGCTCATAGCGTCGCTTGGAAACGATGCGGTCAAGGCGAACTTGGCGGGCTTTTACGGATTTCCCCAGCGCTCCGCCTATCCCGGCTACCTGCCGTTCGTGATCGGCGTCGGCGGCACCGACGTCCACGGCGAACGTTGGTACGAGCCCAAGGTCATGACGCGTCCACTCCATCAGCGGCATCCGCAGTTGTGGTGGGATGCCGTGATCGACGCACCGGGCTGCCCCCTCACGATGTCCGGACTCGGCCTCTCGCCGCCCAATGCGCAATGGCTCCCGATCGGGGGTTGGCGCTCAGAATGCGGCTCGAATTGGGGTCGTGAGCTCCGAACCGTCGGATTCGTTGCGAGTTACGACACGGGCATCCCTGGTCTCGGAACCGTTACGGTCACGCTACCGGCGGGCGAGTATGGCCTCGACTTGATGGCCCCCGCAGCCCAGGTGCTCGCGCCGCTCGACCGCGAATACAGCCGCCGGGAGGTGCAACGTTCGCAGGGTCCGGTGCTGGAGCCCTTTCCATGCTGGTTCCAGATACCGGACCCGATCAACCCCACGGATCCGGTCTGCCCGCTCACCGGCATCAACTACGCACCGGGCACCCATCGAATCGCCAACGCCGGGATTCCGATGGGGGCCGATGACCCGATCGCCGGGGTCAGCTACAGCCAGATCCCGCGCAATGAGCCTGCCCTCGGCTACGCGAACTACGGCACTCTGACCGGGACTTCGATGGCCGCCCCGCTGGTCGCCGCCGCCGCAGGACTGGCACGTTCGGTGAACCCGATGCTGCGGGCCGCTGCCGTGCATGATCTGCTGCGCTGCACCGCGACACCAATGAGCAACAGCGAGGTCTGGTCCGGCGATCCGGTGCTGAACCCGAACCCGACGATCAATGCCACGATCCGCACGCAGCTCACTGGGGCCGGACGCCTGAATGCGGAAGCAGTCGTGCGTCGAACGCTCGGCACAGTCGGCGGCCAGACACTTCGCAATCGCCTGATCCCGATGTTCTCGTTGACCACCTGGCCCGAGGAGCCGCGCCAAAGCTGGCTGTTCACGACCAGCCCGCAGGTCGCCTTGGCTGCGATGACCGGCGATTTGCATCGCCTGACGGATCCGGCGTTGCCACTGCCGAACGACGATCAGAACTTGTCGCCCGATCCTCCTTACCCAGCAACTACCGGCAATCCGCTGCCGCACGGTGCGGACTCGCCGCAGAACGACGTCGGAACCGCTGAGGGGATCACCTACGTCTCGGCGACGGTGAACGCCGTCGGCGCTCGGCTCGATGGAGCCTGGTATGCGTTTCCGACCGAGCTCAGCGGCAAGGCCTACCACACGCCCTCGGCCTCTTTCCTGGTCTTCTCGACGCCCTTCAATCCGCTGACCCAGCAGCCGAATGGACTGGTGCCGCTGCATCGGATGAGCATGAAATGCTCGCAGTACCGGCATCACTTCTACACCACCGACCCCGTGGAAAGGGAAAATGCGAAGAACGGTCCTCCGGCCTGCACGAGTTCAAGTGCATTCGGCACTCAAGGTTGGTACGACGACGGCATCGATGGCTATGTATACCACCCGAACCTGGCCCAACCACCCGGCACCATCGAACTGCGCCGCGGCTGGCTGCCGTCGATCGGCAACTGGGTGCTGCTGACGCCGCAGGAGGAGGCGTTACGGCGCTTCCCCGGATTGACCAACGTCACCCGGATCGGCTATGTGTACCCTGCGGTCGACTACATCCTTCAGGGCGGCGGGGCCGTGCTGCTCGACATCGACGCGGACGGGCTCCCCGATCCTTTCGAAGTGCTGATCGGACTCAACCCAAATAACTCCGACAGCGACGGTGACGGACGTCCGGATGGCATCGAGCTGCCCTTCGCCGCACCCGGCGTCAGCGACCCGCTGGTGCAGGACACGGTGACCCCATGCGTACCCTGATCCGCATCGTCGGCGTCGGCGCGGCGCTGGCCCTCGCGGCCGGCGCGAGCGCCCAGTGGCTGGAACCGAATCCAGCCATTCTGGTCCCGCGCTGGGATGGAGATTTCGATGCGCCCACGATTCCGGAGATCACCTTTACTGCGATAACACCAGATCTACGGTATCTTGTCGTCAGCGGAAACCCGTCGAACCTGCTAGGTCCCGCAAGCCCACCGGCGGTCGACGGCGCACTGCAATACTATCTGATTGACCGCAAGACCAACGAGCGACGAGCGATCAGTATTGGAGCCTCTGGATTCTTGCAGAATTTAGGCTCTCCGAATGCGCTACCGGCATGGACTATTTCTATCTCCGATGATGGTGGCCGGGTCGTTTTCAACAGCAACGCAACCAACCTTGATCCAGCGGCGACCACGGGTGCAACGCGTTGCTACCTTTGGGACCGCTCGGTTGGGTATGCGGTCGCGCTTGACGTCGACCCGCAGCCGGGCGTGCAAGGCGTGTGTGGCAACATCACCGGCGACGGTCGCCAGGTCGTGGCGTTATGTTCGCAACCGGTTATCGGTGTCATGGGTTGGGGAGTCTGTGTACGCAACGTCGACAGCGGCGAGATTGAGCGTCTGGCGCCGGGCCGAGGTGCGGCGCTCGGGCAGCCACACGAATCCGCTAGCTTCAGGATCAGCCCTGACGGATCCGTGGTCGCTTTCGGAGGTTGGCAGGGCACGACCGCGGTTGGCGTGCAACGCGTCGATCTCGCTACCGGGGTGGTTGAAAATGTGACGAATGAAGCGGAAATGCCGCTGACTATGCATTTCAGCGGCGACGGGCGGTTTCTCCTGATCGGATCCAGGCTGTATGACCATGCAACCAGGCAGCTTCGTACGGTCATTCGTCGGTCACCGCTGTCTTTTCCAAGCCGACCAGTCTATGACGCAGTCATTTCTCGCGATGGGCGTTTCGTCGCTTTTCGAACCTCGGCGGGTGAGTTTGAACGGGAAATCACCGGCCAGCTCTTCCCCAGCGGGAATATCCACGTCTACCGTTTGGACCTCGCCTCCGATCGCCTCGATTTGGTCTCGAGGGTCGGCTTGAATGGGCCGTTGGCTTGGGGTGGTCACGACGGTTGCGAGCAACCGCTCATCGTCGCATGCGCGTTGAATCGCTTCTCACCCCGAATCTCGGCCGACGGTCGACATGTTATCTTCACATTTCGACGTCTCAACCTTGCACCCTCGTATCCTCCGGGCGCGCCCAGTATTTTCCAGTTGTTCATCAAGGATCTCGGGCAACCTCCGCCGCTCCCTGAGCCAGTCCCGGTCTCAATCGACCGATCTTGGCTTTGGCTGCTTGCCGGGCTACTGCTGCTGAGCGGCTGGCTCGGTATCCGTCGTCTGCCCGGCCGAGTCGTGGATTGAATCGCCAGTGCTCGCGGACCGCCCTCTGGTGGCGTGACTACCCCCGATCGATCCGCCCATCGGGGGCGGGCGGGGCTTCGCCCTCGCCGGTACCGTCGCGGCGGCAGGCCTCGGTCACCGCGTCGGCCTGGAACACGACCCAGGTGCGGCGGTTGGCGCGGCCGACCGGGATCGCCTTCGAGAGGTCGATGCAGGGTTCGAGTTCCTCGTCGCGGGCGAAGACCCAGCGTCGGGCCGGCGCGGCGTCGAGCCAAGCGATCGCATCGCCCAACTGCGCGAGCTTCGGGCGCTTGAAGCCGAAGTCCGCGACGGGGCGGTCGGCCTGGAGGTAGTTCTGCTCGCGCCAGCCGACCAGGGCCAGTTCGGCATCGGGTCCGATCACGCGGCCCGCTTCCTGCATCACCCCGCGCGCCGAGCGCGACTCGTCGAGCATCGGGTAGCCGATGAAGCCCCACGCGATCCACAGGCTCGAGGCGAAAGCGGCAAACGCCAGCGCGCCGCGGCGCGGGCGGCACAGGGCCGCCAACACGAGGCCCAGCGCGCCGATACCGAAGGCGAAGGGCCAGGGGTCGATGCCGCGGGCCTCGGCGAGCCGCTCCTCGAAACGCGGATCACCGGTCCACGCGAGCACCGCCATCGCCGCCAGCGCCGCCGCCAGCAGGGCCGCGAGCGCCCACAGCGCGCGCTGCACCCACGGTCGCCGCAGCAGGCCGGGCACGAGCGGCGCGAGCCCGACCGCGAGCATCGGCAGCGCCGGCAGGATGTACATGTCGCGCTTGCCGGACGAAGCGGAGAAGAACAGCACCGTGAGGACGAACATGCCGAGCGGCAGCAGCATCCGCGGGTCGAGCCGCCGCCTGCGCCAGCGCGCGACGAGCGCCGGAATCGCTGCGATCAGCACGATCGAGATCGGCTGCCAGGCGGTCAGGATCACGCCGATGAAGTACCAGGGCGGCTTCACGTGGTGCCACGGATCGAGATAGCGCTCGACCGTCTGCGAGAACAGGATGTTGCGCGCGTAGGCCTCGAGCGCCGGATCGCCCGAGGCGTGGACGCGGAGCAGCATCGGCACCAACCACAGCGCGATCACCAGCGCGAAGGCCGCGGGGCCGAGCAGCCAGCGCGGATCACGCCACGGAATCGACGGCAGCCGCGCCGGTGCGACCCGGCGCATCACGAGATAAGGCACAAGAACGAGGAGCGCGAGGAAGCCGACCGCCTTGGCGATCACGCCGAATCCGGCGGCCGCCCAGCCGAGGATCCACCAGCCCCAGGCCGGGCCATGCAGCAGGTGCCGCATCAGGCCGTAGGCGCCGAGCGTGACGAAACCGACCAGCACCGGATCGATCTGCGCGCCCTTCATCTGGAAGGTGAACTGGAACGTGAGCGCGACGAAGCCGGTCGCGATCAGTGCCGCTCGGCGGCTCGCGTGTCGGCGCGCGAGGTCGTAGACCAGCACGAGGGTCATGAGGCCCGAGATCAGCGAGGGCAGCAGGAAGGCGATCCGCCAGTTCCCGACCGCGTGGTAGGCCGCCGCCTGCAGCCACATGAAGAGCGGCGGCTTGTCCGGGTAGAGCTCGATGCCGCGCCGCGGGAACCAGTAGTCGCCGGTCTCGACCATGGTCTTCGCGACCAGCACGAAACGCGGCTCGTCGGCCGGCCACGGGTCGCGCAGGCCGATGCCGGCCGCCAGCACCAGCGCGAACAGCGCGAAGGCGATGACGCGGTCGCGCGCGAGGGTCTTCGCGCGCAGCGGCAGGCCGGGGTTCATCGGAAGGCGTCGGTCGATGGCGCGGTGCGGGGGGCGCATTGTCCCATCGGACCTCCTCGCCGGCGTGTCGCGGGTCCGCGCCGTCATCGGCACCACGTTGCAGGACGATTCGGCGGTCGGGGCGCCGTCTTCGCGATAATCGCCGCATGGGTGCCTTCCGCTACGAGGCGATCGACGCCGATGGACGGACCGCGCGCGGGGTGCTCGAGGCCGACACCGCGCGCGGCGCGCGCGCGCAGCTCCGCGACCGTGGGCTCAATCCGCTCGAGGTCGAGGCCGTGGCGGAGCGGCGCGCCGAGGGTCCGGCGAGCGATCCCGTGGCGCGTCTCGCGACGTGGTGGCGGATGCGCCGGGGCGGCCTCGGCCGCGCGCAACTCGCGCTCTTCGCGCGCGAGCTCGCGACCCTGGTCGGCGCGGGACTGCCGATCGACGAGGCGCTCGCGGCGCTGGTCGAGCAGGACCCGGACGAGACCCGGCGCGCGCTGGTCGCGCAACTGCGTTCGCGCGTGCTGGAGGGCCGTCCGCTGGCCGCGGCGCTGGCCGAGTTCCCGTCCACCTTCGACGAGCCGTTCCGCGCCACGGTCGCGGCCGGCGAGTCGAGCGGCCGGCTCGACGCCGCGCTGACCCGGCTCGCCGAGCATGCGGAGGCGCGCGACGCGCTGGCGCGGCAGGTCTTCGGCGCGTTGGCCTATCCGCTGCTGCTGGCGCTGGTCGCGATCGGCGTCGTCGCGGGTCTCCTGGTCGGCGTGGTCCCGCGGATCGTCGGCGTGTTCGAGAGCCTCGGCCAGGAGCTGCCGTGGATCACGCGCGCGCTGCTCGCGGTCGCCGAGCTCGTGCGCGACCATGGCCTCTGGATCGCGCTCGTCCTGCTGGCGGCCGTCGCGCTGGCCGCGGCGGCATGGCGGCGCGAGCCGATCCGCGCGCGCGTCGATCGCGCATGGCTCGGCGTGCCGATCTTCGGGCGCCTCGCGCGCGCCGCCGACACCGCGCGGGCCGCGCGCACGCTGGCGACACTGGTCGGCGCCGGGGTTCCGGTCCTCGATGCGATCCGGCTCGCGGCCGGCACGGTCCGCAATCGTCCGATGCGCGAGGCCCTGCGTCGCGCCGGCGCTCGCGTCCGCGAGGGCGCGGGCTTTGCGCGGGCGCTCGCCGAGAGCGGCCTGTTCCCACCGGTCGCGCTGCGCCTGATCGCGAGTGGCGAGCGCTCCGGGCGCCTCGAGCGCATGCTCGACGAGGCCGCGCGCCACCAGCAGCGCGAGGTCGAGGCCCTGCTCGGCACGCTGACCGCGGTGCTGGCGCCGCTCGCGATTCTCGCCGTCGGCGCGCTGGTGCTGGTGATCGTGCTCGCGATCCTGCTGCCGATCTTCGATCTCAACCAGATGGTGCGCTGAAGGCCCCCGTGAGCGATCCCGCGACCGCCAACGGCACCGCCACGACCCCCGCCGAAGCGCTCGGACCGGGCGGCGCGGCGATGATCGAGTTCGTCGGCGTCAGCCGGCGCTGGCCCGGCGGGCGCGAGGGACTCTCCGAGGTCGGGTTCCGGATCGAGGTCGGGGAGATGGTCTTCGTCACCGGCCACTCGGGGGCCGGCAAGAGCACGGTCCTCCGGCTGGTGTCGGGGGCGGATCGCGCGACCCGCGGCAAGGTGCTGGTCGCCGGCCGCGACGTCGCGACGCTGCGTCCGCGGGAGCTGCCCGCCTTCCGCCGCGCGATCGGCCAGGTCTTCCAGGACCACCGCCTGCTGGCCGACCGCAGCGTCGCCGCGAACGTCGCGCTGCCGCTCGCGATCGCGGGGCTTCCGCGCGCCGAGATCGACAAGCGCGTGCGCGTCGCGCTCGACAAGGTGGGCCTCGGCGATCGCGGCGCGGCGATGCCGGAGGAGCTCTCGGCCGGCGAGCAGCAGCGCGTCGGCATCGCGCGCGCGGTGGCGCCGAAGCCGCCGTTGCTGATCGCCGACGAACCCACCGGCAACCTCGATCCCCAACTCGCACAGGAGATCATGACGCTGTTCCTGACCCTCGCCGAAGTCGGCACGACGGTCGTCGTCGCGAGCCACGACCTCCATCTGATCCGGCGCATGCGCCGGCGCGTGCTGGTGCTCGAGCGGGGGCGGCTGATCGACGATTTCCGCCCCGAGGCCCCGCGATGAACGCCGGCGGAGCCAACGCGCGCACCGGCGATGCCGGACGACGGAGCGAGCTCAGGCGCGCCGCGCTCGTGCACGCGCTCGAGCGTCTCGCGGCGCGGCCGATCGCGACCGCGCTGACCCTCGCGGTGCTGGCGCTGGCCTTGGCGCTCCCGCTCTTCGTCGCGATGGCGGTGCGCAACCTCGAGGGCCTGGCCGGGGGCCTTCAGGCCGCACGCGACCTGAACGCCTATCTCGTCCCCGGGCTCGATGCCGCCACGGTCGAAGCCACCCGCGCCCGGGTCGAGGCGCTGCCGGGGATCGAACGCGTCGTGCTGCGCACGCCGGACGAAGGCCTCGCCCGCGTCGCCGAGCTGCCGGGCGCCGCCGACGTGCTCGCCGGACTCGACGACAACCCGCTGCCCTACGTGATCATCGCGCAGGCGGACCCGGCGCTGGACCGCCCGGCGCTGCGCGCCCTCGCGGCCGAACTCGAGGCGCTGCCCGGGGTCGACCTCGTCCACCACGATCTGGCCTGGCGCGACCGCTTCGAGGCCCTCGTCGATGCGGCGCGACGGCTGCTCGCCCTGCTCGCGGCGATCGCCGGCGCCGGCGCCCTGCTCGTCGTCGCACAGACGGTCTGGACCGAAGTGGCCCGCCGGCGCGAGGAGATCGGCATCATCCAGATGCTCGGCGGCAGCCGCGGCTACGTGCGCCGTCCCTTCCTCTATGCCGGCGCGCTGCTCGGTCTCGCCGCGGCGATCGGCGCCGCGCTCGTCAGCGGGGCGGTCTGGCTCCTGCTCGAAGGTCCCGTCGCCGCGCTCGCCGCGAGCTACGACAGCGAGTTCGTCCTCCGCGGTCCCGGCTGGCTCGCGCTCGCCCTGACCGGGCTCGCCGGCCCCATGTTAGGCTGGAGCGGTGCCTGGATCGCCGCCACGCGCGAGCTCGCCCGCGGCGATCGGCATTGAGGCCCGTCCGACGGGTTCCGGACCGAGGCCAGGGTTCGAGGGGTCATCGTGATCGAAGCTCGTCTCACCCGCCACATCGCCTCCGACGCGCCGCGCGTGCTCGTCGTCGACGGCTCGCGCGTCGCGCGCCTCCTGATCGAGCAGGTCTTGAAGCAGACCTTGCCGAATGCCGTGATCCTGTCCTGCGCGAGCGGCGCCGAAGCCAAGGCGCAGCTCCAGTCGGGCGTCGTCGATCTCGTCACCACCGCGCTGATGCTGCCCGACATCGACGGCAGCGAGCTCGCCCAATACGTCCGTGAGCACGCGCCGCAGGCCTACATCCCGATCATCGTGGTCTCCGGCAACGTCGACGAGCGCCTCGCCCAGCGCGCGCTCGGCGATGCGGTCACCGACTATTTCGACAAGGCGCGCGGCTACGCCGCGCTGGCCGAGTTCATCCGCGGCTACGTCGCGCCGCCGAACCGCGCCGAGGGGCGCGTGCTCTACGTCGAGGACTCGAAGGTCGTGGCCCTGGCGACCCGGCGCATGCTCGAGAAATACGGCCTCACGGTGAGCCACGTGGTCAGCGTCGAGGAGGCCCTCGAACTCGTCCGGGAATCGAGCGCCCGCGGCGAGCTGCCCGCGGACATCGTGCTGACCGACGTGTACTTGAAGGGCGGCGCGACCGGCAAGACGCTGCTCGAGCATCTGCGCGGCGAGTTCGGCTACACCCGGGACGCGCTGCCGGCGCTGGTGATGACCGCCGACGACAACCCCGCGAACCAGGCCGCGCTGCTGCGGGCCGGCGCCAACGACCTCGTGCACAAGCCGGTCGAAGAGCGTCTCCTGGTGACGAAACTGCTGTTCCAGCTCAGGGTCGCGCAGCGTCTGCGCGCACGCGCCACGGCCCAGCCGGCCGACGCGTGAGCGAGCCCGCCGCGGCGGCGGAGCGCGTGCGCCTCGAGGCCTCGTGGCGCGAGCGTCTCGCGGACGTGCTGGGCTCGCCGACGATGCAGGCCCTCGGCGCCTTCCTGCGTGCCGAAAAGCGCGCCGGCAAGGTGATCTATCCACCCGGCCCCGAGATCTTCGCCGCGCTCGACCGCACGCCTTTCGACCGCGTGTCGGTCGTGATCCTCGGACAGGACCCCTATCACGGTCCCGGTCAGGCGCACGGTCTTTGTTTCTCGGTGCGCCCTGGCGTCCCGGTGCCGCCGTCGCTCGCGAACATCTACGCCGAGCTCGAGCGCGATCTCGGCATCCCGCCGGCCGACCACGGCTGCCTGACCGCCTGGGCCGACCGGGGCGTGCTGCTGCTGAACGCGGTGCTGACCGTCGAGCGCGGCCTCGCCGGCTCGCACCAGGGCCGCGGCTGGGAGGTCTTCACCGATGCGGTGGTCGATCGTCTCAACCGCGAGCGCGACGGCCTCGTCTTCATGCTCTGGGGCAGCCAAGCCCAGACCAAGGGGCGCCAGATCGACGGTGCGCGCCACCTCGTGCTGCGCGCCCCGCACCCCTCGCCGCTGTCCGCGCATCGCGGCTTCATCGGCTGCGGACACTTCTCCGCCGCCAACCGGTGGCTCGTCGAACACGGGCGCGCGCCGATCGACTGGCGGCTGCCGCCACGCGCCGAACTCGATCTCGAGGCCAACGCGTCGATGCCGGTCACCCGCGTCGATCGAGGCGCTCGCCACTGAGATCGAGACTCCGCAGCATCACGCCGGCCTGCGTGCGGTTGCGCACCTTGAGGCGGTCGAAGATCGCGGACAGGTGCGCCTTGATCGTGCGTTCGCCGATGCCGAGCTCGTCGGCGATCTGCTTGTTGAGCCGGCCCTCGGCGACCAGCCTCAGGACCCGGAACTGCTGCGGCGTCAGCGTCGCGAGGCGCGCGGCCAGGGCGCGATCGTCGGGGTCCACCGCCGGCAGCGGGGGAGCCGCGACCCCGCCATCGAGCACGGTCGCGAGCGCCGCTGCGAACTCCTCGGGCCGGGCGCGTTTCGGGATGAAGCCGCTCGCGCCATAGGCCAGCACCCGCGCCACGATCGCGGGATCGTCCTGGGCCGAGACCACGACCACGGCGACGCCCGGATATTCGGCACGCACCGCGGCCAGTCCAACCAGGCCGTGACTTCCGGGCATCAGGAGGTCGAGCAGCACGAGCTCGATCGCGGGATCGTCGGCCAGATGCGCACGCGCCTCGTCGAGACTCGCGGCCTCGACCAACTCGACGCCGTCGACGCATTCGGCGACGACGCCGGCGAGCGCACGGCGCATCAGCGGATGGTCGTCGGCGATCAGGATCCGGGCCATGCTCCGATCTTCGCCGAGCGCAGCGCCGAAGGACAGCCCGTCGGCCGCGACGATCGTCCGAAACCGGTCCATCGCGTGCGCGGGGTTTGGTACCGTCGATGCACCATGCCGTCGAGCGTCCACCCATGCGTCTCGTTGCCCTGCTGCCCGTGCTGCTGGTCTCCGCCTGCGCGATGACGGCGCCGAAGCCCACGCTCGACGACGGTGTCGCGGGGCCCATCCGCGAGACCCGCCACGATGCCGGCGACGACCTCCTCACCGCTGGACTCGGGCTCGAGGGCCTGCGCGCGCCGACGCCGCCCGCGGTCCCGGCCGAAGCCGCGAACCCGGCCGAACTCCGGCGGCTCGCGCTCTGGGCCAACTGGCGCGGCATCGTCGACCTCTCCGATGCCGGCGGCTTCGCGCGGGTCTGGGGCCCCGCCCCCGACCGCTCGCTGCCGCGCGTTCCCGGGCGCGAGTACGCGGCCTTCGCGACCGTGCCGGGCGCGCGCCAACCGCACCGGGTGCTGGCCCAAGTGCCCGATGCCTTCGACCGCGCGCGGCGCTGCCTCGTGGTCGCGCCGACCTCGGGCTCTCGCGGGATCTACGGCGCGATCGGATTCGCCGGCGCGTGGGGGCTGACGCGCGGATGCGCGGTGGCCTACACCGACAAGGGCGCCGGCTCCGACGCCTTCGACTGGGACAGCGACAGCGGCGTCGCGCTCGATGGCACCCGCGCGCGCCGCGGCGAAGCGCCGCTCGGTTTCACGCCCGACGGTGCGAGTCCCGGTCCACACCGGATCGCGATCAAGCACGCCCATTCCGGCGACAACCCGGAAGCCGACTGGCCGCGTCACGTCATGCAGGCCGCGGCCTTCGGTCTTCGCGCCCTGTCGATGGCCTTCCCCGAAGAGGCGCCGTTCACGCCCGAGAACACGCGGGTCATCCTCGCCGGCCTCTCGAACGGCGGCGGCGCGGTGCTGCGGGCGGCCGAACTGCCGGAGGCCTCGCGCGTTGCCGCGGTGGTCGCGGCGGCACCGCAACTGCACCTTGCTGGCGGTACCCCGCTCTACGACTACGCGAGCCTCGCCGGCCTGCTGCAGCCCTGCGCGCTGCTCGATCCGCGCCTTCGCGACGCGCCGTGGCCGGTGCCGCGCGCGAACCTCGAGCCGGCCCTGCGGGCGCGCTGCGCATCGCTGGCCGCGGCCGGACTCCTCGACGGCGACACGATCGAGGCGCTCGCCACCCACGCCCACGACCGCCTCGAAGCGGCCGGCTTCGAGGCGCAGGCGCAGCGCGCCGGCGCGCTGAACGTCGCCTTCGATCTGTGGCGCTCGGTGGCGGCGGTCTACGCCAGCGCCTATGCCCGCGCCGACGCCGCCGAATCGGTGTGCGGCTATGGCTTCGCCACGCTCGACGCCAACGGTCGCCCGCGCGCGACGGCGCCGGGCGAGCGAGCGCGCTGGTTCGGCGAACACGCCGGCGTCGCCCCGAGCGGCGGCATCGGGCTCGTCGACGGCCTCGCGAGCGGCGCCGATCCGGCGCTGCCGGGGCTCCTCTGCGCGCGCCAGGGATGGATCGGCGAAGACGCCCTGGCCGGGCGCATCCGCACGGGCATCGCGCAGACGCAGGCGACCGGCCGGCCGCTCGCGCCCCGCGTCGTCGTCGTGCACGGCCGCGACGATGGTCTGATCCCGGCCGCGCTGACCGCGCGTCCATGGGTCGAGGCCGCGCAGGCGACCGGGGCCGACGTCCGCTACCTCGAGATCGCGAACGTGCAGCACTTCGACGCGTTCCTGGGTCTTCCCGGCGTCGCGCCGCACTACCTGCCTCTCCTGCCCTTCGCGTGGGCGGTGCTCGACGCGGTACTGGCGAAGCTCGAGGACGGCTCGCCGCTGCCAGCGAGCGGAAACATCGAGACGAAGTCCCGCGGGACCGACGGCGCGGGCGCCGCCCGTCCGCTCGAGGCCGCGCACCTTGGCCAGATCACCCGGATCGGCCCTCGACGCTGAGCCTCAGTGCCGCGAGTCGGTCGGCGGGTCGGTCTCAATGCCGGGCCGGCGGAACGGCACCACGCGGCGATCGTCCGGGGCCGGCTCGCGGCGCCACAGCACCGGGACGTGCTCGGGACTTCGAAGCTCGAACTCAGCGCGATCGCGGCGCGCGAGCTCTTCGGCGATCTCGGCCTCGACCTCCCAGCTCCACTTGCGGCGCGCCGGACGCGGGTCCAGTTCGCGCCAGATGACCGCCGCGAGGAGACCGGCCACCGCGCCCGAGAGATGCGACTCCCAGCTGATGCCGGCCTCCCCGGGGAGCACGCCCCAGACCATCCCGCCGTAGAGCAGGAAGGTGACCAGGGCGACGAAGATCGCGCGCGGCTCCCAGCGCAGCACGCCGAGCAGGGCGAGCATCGCCATCAGCCCGTGGGTCACCCCGCTGGCCCCGATGTGGACCGAGTCGCGGCCGATCAGCCAGGTGCCGAGTCCGGCGAGGAGCCAGATCAGCGGCACCGCCCGTGCCGTGGTCCTCGGGTAGGCATAGACCGCGAGCGTGCCTAGCACCAGGAGCGCGACGGCATTGCTTCCGACGTGCGCCCACGAACCGTGAATCAGCGGCGCGAACAGCACCCCGATGAGGCCTGCCGGATCGCGCGGCACGACGCCGAGGCCGCGATAGTCGCCGCCAAAAGAGGCAGCCACGACGTGGACCCACAGGATCGCCGCGGCGCCGGCCCCGGCGGCGGCGAGTGCCCGCCGCCAGCGCCTCGCATCACGGGCGATCGCGGCCGGAGCCGAGGGATCGAGGGCATCGCTCATGGGTCCGTTGTGGAGGTTCGCTCACGGAATGCAAGGCCGGCGGACGGCCGACGGGCCGACCGGTATCCTTCTAACGGAACCGGCTCCCGGGAATCTCGAATCCCGGGCTGGCGCGGAGGGGGGCGCATGTTCCACATCGAAACCGCGATCCTGCTGACGGCGATCCTGAGCGCGCTCGTCGGCACGGTAATCGTCTACGGCGCGTCGAGCTTTCCCGAAGGTCTCCGTCCGTCGGTACGGGTGTGGGGTCTCGCGATGATCGGCGGTGCTTGTGCCTGGCTGCTGTTCGGGGCACGGGAGGTGGCGGTGTTCTCGCTCACGATCGCGCTCGCGAACGTGATGCTGGTGGCCTCCTATGCGACCTTGCTGTGGTCGGTGTGCCGCCTGCTCCGCTTCGAGACGCGCCCATGGTCGACGTTCGCCCTGTTGGCCGCGGTGTTTGTCGGCTCGGTCCACTACACCTTCGTCGAACCTAACCTCGGGCTCAGGATCAGCGTCGTGATCCTCGCGATCTCGGTGCTGTGCGGGGCCGGCATTGCCGTCGTGTGGCGCCGTGCGCCGCGCCCGCTGCGACCGGGCGCGCGGATCGCGATGGCCAGTTTCGGCGTCGTCGGGGCGCTGTTGCTGCTGCGCGCAGCGCTCGAGTTGACCGGTGTCGCGCCGGTAGGGCAATTTCGCGAGGCGACCCTGGCCCACGGCACCCTCTTCGTGCTCGGCGCGCTCGGGCCCACCGCTTCGTCGATCGGTTTCCTGATGATGGCCTACGATCAGGTCCGCGACGAACTCGACGAACTCGCCTCGCGCGATTCGCTGACCGGTGTTCTCAGGCGCCGGACCTTCGTCGCGATGGCCGCAGGCGCGCTGTCCGGCGCCCAACGCCACGGCCGCACGCTCGGCCTGCTGCTGATCGATGCCGACCATTTCAAGCGCATCAACGATACCTTCGGGCATGCCCGCGGCGACGAGGCGCTCTGCGTGCTCGCCGACACGCTCCGCGACCTCATCCGCGCCGAGGATCTCCTTGGCCGCTACGGCGGGGAGGAGTTTGTGGTCCTGATGCCGGATGTCGACCTGCTCGGTGCCGCGGCGGCGGCGGAACGCTTGCGGCAGGCGATCGGCGACCAGCCACGGCAGCGGCGGCTCGGCTACGAGCTCAGGGTTTCGATCGGCGTCGCGGTCTCGCGGCAGGGCGAGGATCTCGACGCGCTGATCCGGCGCGCCGACCAGGCCTTGTACGCCGCGAAGCGCGCCGGCCGCAATCGCGTCGCGGTCGCCGATTCCGAGACCGGGATCTCGGTGCTGGCCGGGTCCGGTCCGGAGCCGGTCGGTGCGCCCCACGAGTTCGTGAGCTGAGCCCGAGCCGACGCCGGCCGATCGGCAGGGACCTCGCGACGACGCCGTCGGTATCCTCCACCGATGGTCACCAGTGCATACCCCGTCGTCCGGCTCAAGATCGAGCGCCGCTCGAACCACCCGTGGATCTACCAGAAGATGGTCGAGAAGCCTGCCGAGAGGCCCCGGCCGGGGAGCGTCGTCGACATCGTCGATGCGACCGGTCGCTGGGTCGGGCGCGGTTTCTACAACGGCCACTCGCGGATCGCGCTGCGCGTCCTGACCGAACGTCCCGAAGAAGCGATCGACGGGGCCTTCTTCGCGCGCAGGCTGGCCGCCGCGGTCTCGCTGCGTCGGGAGGTGCTCGGGCTCGACCGCGTCACCGATGCGTGGCGCGTCTGTCACGCCGAGGGCGATGGCCTCTCTGGCCTCGTCGTCGACCGTTTCGGCGACACGCTGGTGACCGAGTATTTCTCGGCCGGGATGTTCAGGCAGCGCGAAGCGATCCGGTCTGCGCTCGACGCGCTGTTCCCCGGCTCGAAGCACTACGCTTTCGCCGAGGAGCACGTCGCCAAGCAGGAGAGTTTCGACTTCCGCGCCGGTCCCGCGCCGGAGCCGATCGTGATCACGGAGCACGGCCTGCGTTTCCGCGCGGCGCCGGGTTCGCGCCACAAGACCGGCTTCTTCGCCGACCAGCGCGACAACCGGCGAAGGCTCGCCGAGTTCTGCGCGGGGCGGCGCGTGCTCGACCTTTGCTGCAATTCGGGAGGATTTGCGATCTACGCGAAGGCCCTCGGCGGCGCCGGGGAAGTCGTCGGGCTCGACATCGACCGCGAGGTGCTGGCGCTCGCCGAATCGAACGCGAGGCTCAACCGGGCGCGCTTGCGCTGGGTCGAGGCGGATCTCTTCCACTGGCTGCGCGAGTACCAGCAGGGCGCGCGCGAGCCCTTCGACGTCGTGATCCTCGATCCCGCGAAGATGACGCGCGATCGCGAGCAGGTGATCCCGGCGTTGAAGAAGTACCTCGACATGAACCGCCTCGCGCTCGGGGCGGTGCGTCCGGGCGGCATCTTCCTGACCTGCTCCTGCACGGGCCTGGTCGACGAGGCGCAGTTCCTCGACATGCTGCGGCGCGCCGCGTACTTCGCCGGGCGCTCGGTCCAGGTACTGGCCGTGAGCGGCGCGGGAGCCGACCACCCGTGGCTCGCGCACGTGCCCGAGAGCCGTTACCTCAAGGCCGTGTTCTGCCGGGTCGAGTGAGGCCGCTCAGGCCGACGGCGGTGGCCCGCGCCAGCGCGTGCCGAACAGCGCGTCGCCGATCGGATAGGTGATGTTGAAGTTCCAGTGCGCCATCAGGCGCGGGTCGTGGTGCGCCTGGTGCAGTCTCCGGAGGCGCGCGAGGCCCGGCAGGCGGGCCATCCACGAGTCCGGCCGCGCGTGGTAGGCGAAGTGCAGGAATTCGTAGTTGAGGTAGTAGGCAAGCCCGGTCGCGACGAAGAGCCACGCGACGTTGCTCGACACCAGCCACGCCAGCAGCAGCCAGACCGGCGTCGCAAAGAGGCCGAAGAAGAAGACGACGAGGATCGGCGGGAACAGCACCGCACGCAGGTCGCGGACCTCGTCGTAGGGCATCGCCCGGTCGGTGAAGAATCGGTGGTGCTGGCCGGCGTGGCGCTTGTAGATGAGCCCGAGGCCGCGGAAGGGCCGGTGCATCGGCCAGCGATGACCGACGTACTCGGCGAGATTGGCGTAGAGGAAGGCCAGCGGCACGGTCAGCCACTCGAGCGGTCGGACGGCATCGAGCTGCCAAAGGCAGGCCGCCAGTGCCGCGAGGCCGCCACCGAAGGTGAAGAGAAGGTGCGCTCGGCCGGAGTAGCCGGCCGGGATCTCGGTCGCGCGATAGGCGGCGCGGAAATCGCGGGTCGCGGCGTCGATCATCGTCCCTCCGTCGGAGTGGGCCGGGCGGCCTTGAGGTCGCAGGTTCCGCCGCGGCAGCGCCACGGAAGGCGCAGATCGCAGAAGCGCGCGTAAAGCCACTCCATCGCGCGCGACGTGATCAGCCATTCGAGCCGGCGGGCGAAGCCGGCGTAGCGCGGAATCCTCGACCAGACGCCATGGAAGGCCCGCATCCCGACGAGGATCCTGCCCGCCTCGTCGCGGGCGTGCAGCCGATGGATGGCGTCGCGCTGGGTGATGCCGATGGCCGCGAGGCGCTCGGGCTCGGCCACGACGTCGGTGAAGCGGATCGGGACCGCCGCCTGCTGGGCGCGGTAGTGCGCCATCTCGCGCCGGCAGGCGGGGCAACCGCCGTCATAGTAGACCTCGAAGGGTGTGGGTCCGGCCCTTGGGCCGCTGCGATCCCTCATGGCTTCTTGGCGGCTCGGGTCTTGGTCCGAGGACGGGTGTCGGGGATGATCGACGACCGAGACCGTAACTCAGGTGTGGGCAATGTGGAGTGACGATGCCGCCACCTGGCCGCGCTCGTCGGGGACCGATGCGGAGCCTCCGGAACGGGTGACCGTGTACCGCTTCGACGGCGAGGACGCCGGGGCCGCGGCGCTGGCGACGCTCGCGGCGCACGTCGGGCTCCCGCCCGCTGCCGTGTCGATCGGGACCGGGCCGCACGGCAAGCCTTTCCTCGAGGGTTCCGACTGGCGCTTCAATCTCTCGCACAGTCACGGCATCCGCCTGCTCGCGCTCGCGCGCGGGCGGGAGGTCGGCGTCGACGTCGAGCAGATCCGGCCGCTGCGACGTCGCCCGGCCCTTCTCGCGCGATGCTTCACCGCGGACGAACGGGCCCGCCTCGAGCGAGCGTCGGATCGGGACCTCTTGCGCCACTGGGCGGCGAAGGAGGCGCTGGTCAAGGCGATCGGCCGGGGGATCGCCTATGGTCTTTCGCGGATCGAGATCGGCATCGGGAACGACGGCGCGCTCTCGATCCTGCGCTGCGACGGTCCAGGCGGCCCCGCTGACCGGTGGCGCCTCTCCGAGCTTCCGCTGATCGACGGTGCGGTCGCGATGCTGGTGCAGCCGGCGCCGGAATGGCCGATCCGCTGCATCTTCCGGAGCACCGTTCCCGGCGCCGCCTGACCGGTCGGCCGGCACCGCCTCCCGTCCGAGTATCCCGGCTCGTGCGACGGTTCGACGTTCGGCAGGCTTCGGCTCTGGCATGCTCCGCGCGCGAGAGCCGCGCCCGTCCGCGTCCGTGCACCCGACGATTCATCCGGGCCTCTTCCGCCGAAGCCGGAGCCATGACCGTCCTCAGCGTCAACGTCAACAAGATCGCCGTCCTCCGCAATTCGCGCGGCGGCAAGCTGCCCTCGGTCGAGCGCGCCGCCCGCGTCGCGATCGAAGCGGGGGCCGGCGGGATCACGGTTCATCCTCGCCCCGACCTCCGGCACATCCGGCCGGACGACGTGCGCGCCCTCGCCCGCTGGCTGCCGGTCGAGCTCAACATCGAAGGCAATCCCTTCGCACCGGCGAATGCGCGCGGCTACCCGGGCTTGCTGGCGTTGGCCGAGGAGGTGCGGCCCACCCAGTGCACGCTGGTGCCCGACGCCGATGGCCAGCTCACCTCCGATCACGGTTTCGACCTCGAGCGCGATGCGGCCCGGCTCGAGCCCCTGGTGGCTCGACTGAAGGCGCTCGGCATCCGCGTCAGCCTCTTCGTGGACCCGGACGACGTCAACGTCGGGCGCGCGGCGGCGATCGGTGCGGACCGGGTCGAGATCTATACCGGGCCCTATGCCGAGGCCTTCGCGGCCGGTGACGCCGCGAAGGCGCTCGCCGCTTGCGCGAACACCGCCCGCCTGGCGCAGACGGCCGGCCTCGGCGTCAACGCCGGCCACGATCTCGACCAGGCCAATCTCGGCCCTTTCCTCGGCGCGGTCCGCGGGGTCCTCGAGGTCTCGATCGGCCACGCGCTGATCAGTGAGGCGATCTACGATGGCTTGGCGACGACGGTTCGGAATTACCTCGCCGTCATCGCACGCGCCGGCTGAGTGGCGTCGAAGCCGAGCATCGCCCGTCGCCTCGCCGTCGGTGAGGGCGTCCGCGAGGACCTCGAACGAAAACGCCGCCGGTCTCCCGGCGGCGTCTCGATCTCGCAGGTGCTCGGCGCGAGGGCCCGCGTCAGCTTCCGGGCATGTTCTCGAAGCCGATCTTGGTCATGCCGGCGCGCCGCGCCGTGGCGAGGACGTCGGCGACGACCTGGTACTCGGTCTCGTTGTCGGCGTCGATGCGCAGCTCAGGCTGCGGATCCTTGCGCGCTTCGAGCTGCAATTGCGGCTCGAGCGCCGCCGGGATCAACGGCTGCTCGTTCCAGAAGAGCTGCCCCGTCGCACGGATCTTGAGCGCGATCGGCGGTGGCGGATCCTGCTGGACCGGCGGGTTCAGCGAGCGCTGCGGCAGGTCGATCGGCACCTGGAAGGTCACCGACGGCGCCGAGATCATGAAGATGATCAGCAGCACGAGGAGGATGTCGATCAGCGGAACGATGTTCGGCTCCGACATCGCATCCGCGGCCTTGTTGACGTACGCCATGCTGGTCTCCCGATCGGTGGGCGGCGGCTCAGCGAGCCGCCTCGGGCGAGGTGATGAGACCGACCTGCTTCATGCCGGCGTTCTTCGCGATCGCCATCACGCGCATCACGTCCTTGTACTGGGTGTCACGATCGCCGCGCAGATGGACCGGCGGCTGCGGCTGGCGTCGGGCCTCGACGCGCAGCCGCGCGAGGAGCTGGTCCTGGCTGATCGGCTGGTCGTTCCAGTAAAGGGCGCCGTTGGTCTGCAGCGCGATCGTGATCGTGCCGGCCGGCTGCTCGTTGCGCGCCGCATCGGCCTTCGGCAGGTCCACCTTGATCCGATGGGACATGAGCGGGGCGGTGATCATGAAGATGATCAGCAGCACCAGCATCACGTCGACCAGCGGCACGACGTTGATCTCGGCCATCGCCTCGCCGGGACCCTGCTTGCCTACGCTCATGCCCATGGCGGCACTCCTCGTCGAACGCCCAGCCGACCGTCGTTCACTTCTTCGCCGGGGCCGCCTTCGGCGCGACGCCGTCGACGCGCGATCCGGTCGCGAAGAAGTCGTGCAGGTCGTGCGCGAATTCGTCGAAACGGGCGTTGATCTTCTTGTTGCTGCGCGTCAGGAAGTTGTAGCCGAGCAGCGCCGGGATCGCGACGCCGAGACCGATCGCGGTCATGATCAGGGCCTTGCCGATCGGACCTGCGACCGCGTCGAGCGAGGCCTGGCCGCTGGCGCCGATCCGGATCAGCGCCTGGTACATCGCCCACACCGTGCCGAGGAGGCCGATGAACGGCGCCGACGAGCCGGTGGTCGCGAGCAGCGTGAGGCCGGTCTCGAGCCGCGAGCTCTCACGGATCACCGCCTGGCGCAGCGCCCGGTCGATGAACTCGGAGCGGTTCAGCGCCTCGACGAGGCGCGAGCCCTCGTTGGCCTGGTGGTGCGCGGCGGCCGAGGCGGCGTCGAGAGCGATCTTCGAGAAGGGCTCCGAGCGCGGCTGCTCCTCCATGAAGCGGATCGCGTCGGCGGTCGACGGCATCGACCAGAAGGTGCTGATGACCTTCTCCATCCGCGCGTTGATCATGATGTTCCGGTAGTAGTTCCAGATGATGTAGAAGATCGACGTGAACGACATGACCACGAGGACGATGAAGCACGTCCAGCCGATCCAGTCGAACTGCTCGAGCATCTGACGGAAGCCCATCTGCGCGAGGGCCGCCGCGTTGGGGTCGATGCCGGTGGCGGCTGCGCCGACCGAAGTCTGCGGCATGGCCGAGGTGAAGGCGGAGAGAGCTTCAAGGAGCATGGGATTACCCTTCGTTCAGCGTAAAGTTGATCGGAACCAACACCCAGCCTTCGACCGGGCGACCATCCCTGATTTCAGGGTTGAACTTCCAGCGACGCACCGCGTTGATCGCGGCCTGGTCGAGGATGCGATGACGGCTCGACTTCTCGATCTCGATCTGGAGCGGCGAGCCATCGATGCCGACCAGCACGCGCAGCATGACGAGGCCTTGGAGCCGCTGACGGACGGCCTGCGGCGGATAGGCGGGCGGATTGGCGCGGCGGTAGCTCGGATCCTCGCTGGCCGCGGTGTTCGGGATCGATGGCGCCGGCGGGGCCGGCGGGGCCGGCGGCGGGGCGGGCTCGGCCATCGGCAAGGGTTCGTCGAAGACCGGCGTGTCCGGCTCCGGCGGCGGCGGGGCCGGCGTCGGGCGGTTCTCCTCGATCTTGCGGACGATCTTCGGTGGTTCCGGCGGCGGTGGCGGCGGCGGCGGCGGTGGCGGCGGCGGCTCGAGGAAGACCACGTCGACGACCGACTCGTCGAGCGCCGCAGAGGCTTCCGGCGGCTTCACCGGTGCGAGCAGGAACATGAAGAAGCCGATGTGCACCGAGATCGCGCCCCACAGGGCCACGACGCGGCGCCAGTTGATCGCATCGGGTTCCTTGTCCGTCAGGTAATCCATCGAAAAGGGTCCAGCTGTCCGGTGGGTGTCTGGTGCCGGGGCGCCCGGGCATCATCCGGCCGAGCGTCAAGGGACGGAAGCACCGCCCGAGGCGCTCGTTCATCAGGGGTTGGCGAACGTACACCACGAACGCGCCCCAGACAAGCCGCCACCGGGTGCCGGGACCCGGCGGCGATCTTCGGTTCGGGCCTCGTCAACGGCGCATCGCCTTGAGCCAGCTCTCGGCCATCTTGCGACTGGACTCGAAGGTGGCGGCCTTGCGATACGCGGCGACGGCGGCATCGGTATTGCCGAGCTCGTTTTCAGCCATTCCGAGCAGGATGTAGGCCTCGCCCTCGCGCTTCAGGCCGCCGCGGGAGAGCGCCTGCTGGATCGCGGCCTTGCCTTCGGCGACCTGGCCGGTCTCCTGGATCATCAGTTGCCCGCGCAGGAAGTCGAGCTCGCCATCCGGCGAACCGGGCGCGGCCTTGTTGTACGCGGCGACCGCGTCCGGCCACTTCTCGGCATTCGCATAGGCATCGCCGAGGCTCTTCCAGACGCGCCAGTCCGGTTGCACGATGCCCTTCGCGATGCCGTCGTCGATCACGGCCTTGGCCTGATCGGGCTGCCCGATGTACGCGTAGAGCTGCCACAGCGCCCGGAGGTCCTCCTGCGTGGTCAGCAGGCCGCGATCGTAGGCGCCGCGAAGGACCGCGGTCGCCTTGTCGTGCTGGTCGAGCTCGAGATAGAGATTCGCCGCCTGCTGCGCGAGACCCTTGTTGTTCGGATCCTTCGCCAGCAGGCCCTCGATCATCGTCGCGGCTTCCGCGGCGCGCCCGGCGTCGGTGTAGCTCGCGATCAGGAGCTGATACCACTGGCTCTGCGGCTTGTCCGCGATCTGGATCGCGCGCTCAAGCACCGGGATCGCCTCGGCGTGACGCTCGAGGCGATAGAGGGCGTTGCCCTTGAGCGCCAGCGCCTCGCCGGTCTCCTTGCCCGACAACGTGAGCCACTGGTCGATGGCGGCCAGGGACTCGTCGTAGCGTTCCTCGATCAGGGTCAGCTGCGCCTGCTGGTACAGCAGGTTGAACTGGGAGCGGTTGTCGAGGGCGTCGAGTTCGACCGCGCGCCGGTTGTAGTCGATCGCGCCGGCGACGTCGTCCTCGTCGTAGGCGATCTGGGACAGGCCCTGCAGCGCGAGCGCCTGCTCGTACTTGGTGGCGCGGGCGTTCGCCAGCGCCTTGTCGAGCAGCGCACGGGCCTGGTCGTTCTTGCCTTCGCCGAGCAGGTCGTAAGCCTTCTGGATGTCCTCGACGACACGGGTGGTCTGCGTGCGCGGCTCGGCGCGGGTCGCATTCGGGAACTCGTTGGCCTGTTGCCGCTGGCGCTGCGCGAGGGCATCGCCGGCCGTCAGGCCGAGGACGGCCAGCGCCGCGATCGCGACGAGCCGCTGCCAAACGGGAATCTTCATGGGGCTCTCCTCGAGGGATGCGTCGCGGCGCGACGCGCCGCCGGGCGTGCGAGCCTAAGACCGTGCCGAAGCCGGCTCAAGCGGCAGTGCCGCGAAGGCCGGCCCCGAGCGCGTTCAGGTGGTCGGGAAATTGGCCTTGGAGAACGCGACACGCTCGGCCGGATCGGAGGACAGCCGGCCCTCCGCTTCGAGCGCCTGGATCTTGCGCAGCCGGTGCAGCAGGCCGTTGCCGTTCGCGATCTGGATCGCGAGTCCGGGGCGGGCATTGAGTTCCAGCACCATCGGCCCGTGGATCTTGTCGAGCACGACGTCGACTCCGACGTAGCCGAGCTTCGACAGCTCGTAGGCCTTGGCGCCGATCAGCAGGAGCTCGTCCCAGTGCGGGATCGAGAGCCCCACGATCGACTGCTCGGTGTCCGGGTGTTCCTTCACGGGCTCGGTGCCCCAGACGCCACGCCGCGTGATGCCGGTCGGGATGTCGATGCCGACGCCGATCGCGCCCTGGTGCAGGTTGGCCTTGCCGTCCGACATCCGCGTGGGCAGGCGGATCATCGCCATCACCGGATAGCCGAGGAAGCTGATGATCCGGATGTCCGGCACGCCCTTGTAGCTGACGTTGTCGAAGATCGGGTCGAACTGGACGCAGTATTCGACCAGGATGTGGTCGGGTTGGCCGCCGAGGCTGAACAGGCCCGAGAGCATGTTCGAGAGGTGATGCTCGAACTCCTCGCGACCCATCAGCGCGCCGTTCGAGCGGCGGTACTTGTCGCCGCGACGCCCGGTCACGACGAGGATCCCGTCTCCACCGGAACCGTGGGCCGGCTTGACCACGAACTGCTCGCGATCGCGGAGTTTCTCGTGGAGGTCCGCGATCTCGTGCTCCTCGCGCACGACCGCGTAGAGCTCCGGCACCGGAAGCCCGGCCTCGATCGCGAGCGCCTTCGTGATCAGCTTGTCGTCGACGCGCGGGTAGTACTTGCGCTCGTTGTAGCGGAGCACGAACTCGGCATTGCGCTGCCCGATGCCGATGAGGCCGATCTGGCGCAGTCGCCGTGCGATCGCGAAAGGATTCAGCACCGCCTCAGGCCCCCGCTTTCACGTCGGTCTCGCGCGCCAGCGCGCGGAAACGGAACAGCTCGGTCAGGCGATAGCCGGAGTAGCGGCCGAGGATCAGGGTCAGCGCGAGCAGCACCAGCAGCAGCTCGGGGAACACGAAGATCGCGTGCTGCAGGTGCTTCTGGCCCATCGCGAGATAGGCGAGCGCCGCGATCGCGATCGAGCCCGCGGCCTGGGTGATCGCGAAACCGGGTCCGCGCTCCTCCCACGCCACCGAGACGCGTTCGATCGTCATCGTCATGATGATCATCGGGAACAGCGCGACGCTCAGGCCGACCTCGATTCCGAGGCGGTTGCTGACCACGCTGACCAGGGCCATCAGCATCACGACGACGATCAGCACCGCGGTGAGTCGCGGCACCAGCAGGAGCTTCAGCCGTTCCATGTAGAAGCGAACGAGGAGGCCCATCGTGATGACGACGAAGAACAGCGCGACGCCGGGCAGGAGGCCCGTCCAGTTGAAGGCGAGCGCGATCAGCACCGGCATGAAGGTGCCGAAGGTCTTGATGCCGACGAGGTTCCGCAGGATCAGCATGATGAAGGCGCCGATCGGGACCAGCAGCAGGATCTTGTAGACCTCCTGCGCCTGCAGCGGCAGGTCGAGCAGCGAGTAGGCGATCAGGTTGCGGTCGCGCGCCTCGAGCCGCGCCTTCGCGGTCTCGAGCGCGTCGGCGAGGCTGCGCTGCATCGAGAAGGTCACGCGCCCGCGACGCTCGCCGTCGACGTCGAGGACGGGTTCCGGACCGATGCTCCAGATGAGGAAATCGTCGGGCCAGCCGACGCGGCCGCTCAGCGGATCGACCATGCGCCAGATGCGCTCGGAGGTGTCGAAGACCTGCAGGTACGGGACGAGATCGGCATTGGCGTCGTTGCCGGCCAGCACCAGCCCGTAGACCGGGCGCGCGGAGATCTGACGATCGGCGAGCAGACCGACCGCAAGCCGCACGCGATCGTCGACGGTCCTCACGCCCTCGCTGAGGAGCCGCACCTCCTCCGAGGGCTGCGCGGCGTTGAGCCGGCGCATCAGTTCGCCGGCGAAACTGGCGCTGTCGACCGATTTCTCACGGACGTCCTCGAGCAGCGTCGCCCGCGCCGTCGCGAACGGCTCCTCCCAGGTCCCCGGAGTCGGCGGCTCGGGCGCGCGGACGCGCTGTTCGCTGAACTGGTCGCGATAGATCGTCGCCCGGTAGTAGAGCGCCTGGGGGCCGCTCGCCCGTCGGATGGCCCAGATCACGCGCCGGCCATCGCGGTCGCGCTCGATCGTCATCCCGTAGTTGCGGGCGACGAACCGCTCGTCGAGGATCGTGAAGCCCGGTGGATTGTCCGGCAGCCTCAGCGTGGCGCGGTTCGGTCCGCGCCGGGCATCGAACTCGACGCGTGCCTGGATCTCCCAGACTTCGGTCTCCTCGACCGGAAGCATCGGGAACTTCAAGACCTGCCACTTGTACCAGGTCGCCCCGAGCCCGATCGCGGCGAGCAGCAAGGCGAGCACGTAGAGCTGGGTCTTCTTCATCGACGGATCCACTGTCTACCGGCCCGCCGCAAGGCCTGCGGCCCCGCTCCCCGAGCGAACCGACTGTTCCACCGTCACGCGCGTCGAACACGATCGTCGGCGGAAGTGGCGCGGCAGTGTACACGTCGCCGCTTCGCGGCGATCGGGGCCGGCCCTCGAGCCGAAGCGGCCTCTCGGGTGGTGAACGCCGGGCCACGGACGGCCCGGCCGGCGGGAAGGCCAGGGACGGTGCCGAAGCGCGGCAAGACGCTGTGCCCCGAGCAGCCACGCCGCTCGAGCGCGCAACAACGCTCGATCAGACGTCGAGATTTGCGACCTTGAGGGCGTTTTGTTCGATGAAGGCACGGCGTGGGTGAGGCCCGGTGCGCGCAGCGCACGCGCGGCATGCCGCGCGAGGGCCGAACGCCGGGCCACGGACGGCCCGGCCGGCGGGAAGACCATGGACGGTGCCGAAGCGCGGCAAGACGCCGTGCCTCGACCAGCCACGCCGCTTACGCGCGCGGCACTCGATCAGACGTCGAGATTCGCGACCTTGAGGGCGTTCTGCTCGATGAAGGCGCGGCGTGGCTCCACCACATCCCCCATCAGCGTCGTGAACAACTGGTCGGCGGCCACGGCATCCTCGATCCGGACCTGCAGCAGTCGCCGGGTCTCGGGATTGACCGTGGTTTCCCAGAGCTGGTCCGGATTCATCTCGCCCAGGCCCTTGAAACGCTGGATCGTGCGGCCGCGGCGGGCTTCGTCGAGCAGCCAGTCGCGCGCCGCGTGGATGCTCGCCACCGGCTGGCTGCGGCCGCCGCGCCGGACCACGGCGCCCTCGCCGATCAGTCCGTTGGCCAGCGTGGCGACTTCACGCAGCGGCTGGTAATCGGCGCCCTCGAAGAAGGCTTGCGGCAGCAGCATGTCCACCGACAGGCCGTGGTGGTGGCGCGTGATGCGGATCGCGCCGGGCCGATCGCCTTCGGCCGGCTGGGCGGTCAGCGCATAGCGCGCGCGGCCGAGGCCTGCGCCGGCCAGCCGACCGGCGAGGACCTCGGTCCACCGCGTCAGCGTCTCGGCATCGGCGAAAGCGTCGGCGGCCAGCGGCGGCACATCGAGCATCGCTTCGAGCACCCTCGGGTCGTACCGATGGGCGAGGCGATCGATCTGGGCGCGGGCCGCGGCGAGCTTGCCGAGGAGTCGCGCCAGCGCCTCGGCACCGATCGGCGGCGCGCCCTCGACCGGGACGAGCTCGGCGCCGTCGACGGCGCTCTCGACGAGGTAGGCCTCGAGGGCCGCGTCGTCCTTGAGGTAGATCTCCTGTTTGCCGTGTTTGAGCTTGTAGAGCGGCGGCAGGCCGATGTAGACGTGCCCACGCTCGATCAGCTCCGGCATTTGCCGGTAGAAGAAGGTCAGGAGCAGCGTGCGGATGTGCGAGCCGTCGACATCGGCGTCGGTCATGATGATGATGCGGTGATACCGCAATTTATTGATGTCGAATTCGTCCTTCCCGATTCCGCACCCGAGCGCAGTGATCAGCGTGCCGACCTCCGCCGACGACAGCATCTTGTCGAAGCGCGCCTTCTCGACGTTCAGGATCTTGCCCTTGAGCGGGAGGATGGCCTGGTACTTCCGGTTGCGCCCCTGTTTCGCCGACCCGCCGGCCGAGTCGCCCTCGACGAGGAAGAGTTCGGACAGCGCGGGATCGCGCTCCTGGCAGTCGGCGAGCTTGCCCGGTAGCCCGGCGATGTCGAGCGCACCCTTGCGGCGGGTCAGTTCACGGGCCTTGCGCGCCGCATCCCGGGCGCGCGCGGCCTCGACGACTTTCTCGCAGATCGCGCGGGCTTCGACGGGATGTTCCTCGAGGAAGCTCGCGAGCTTGTCGGCGACCACCGCCGCGACGGCCGGGGTGACCTCGGACGACACCAGCTTGTCCTTGGTCTGGGACGAGAACTTGGGGTCCGGAACCTTGACCGACAGGACCGTCACGAGGCCCTCGCGCATGTCGTCCCCGGTGAGCGAGACCTTGGCCTGCCGACCGATCGGGGAGGACTCGATGTACTCGCCGAGTACGCGCGTCAATGCGCTCCGGAAGCCGGTGACGTGGGTGCCGCCGTCCTTCTGCGGGATGTTGTTGGTGAAGCAGTACATCCGCTCCTCGTAGGCGTCGGTCCACTGCATCGCGATTTCGACCTCGACCGGATCGCCGCCGCCCTTGAAGTGGATCACCTGGGCATGCAGCGGGGTGCGGAGTTGGGTGAGGTGTTCGACGAAGGACCGGATGCCACCGTCATAGCGGAAGTGTTCGCGGCGGCCTTCGCCCCGCTCGTCGATCAGTTCGATCGAGACGCCGGAGTTCAGGAAGGCGAGCTCGCGGAGGCGCTTGGCCAGAAGGTCGAAATGGAACTCGAGGTCCGAGAAGACCTCGGCGCTCGGCAGGAAGCGCACCCGCGTGCCGCGGCGCGTCGAGGCCTCGACGCGCTTGAGCGGATAGAGCGGCGCGCCGTCCCGGTACTCCTGCTGGTGGTGGCCGCCGTCCCGCCAGATGTCGAGCCAGAGGTGCGAGGACAGCGCGTTGACCACCGAAACGCCGACGCCGTGCAGTCCGCCGGAAACCTTGTACGCGTTGTCGTCGAACTTTCCGCCGGCGTGCAGGACGGTCATGATGACTTCGGCGGCCGAGCGCTGTTCCTCGGGATGAAGGTCCACCGGGATACCTCGGCCATTGTCGAGCACCGAGACCGAGCCATCGGCGTGGATCGTGACCGTGATCGCGTCGCAGTGGCCGGCCAGCGCCTCGTCGATCGCGTTGTCGACGACCTCGAACACCATGTGGTGGAGGCCGGTTCCGTCATCGGTGTCGCCGATGTACATCCCGGGCCGCTTGCGGACGGCCTCGAGGCCCTTGAGGACCTTGATGTTGGAACTGTCGTAGGTGTCGGTCATGGTGGCCCGCGGGGCATTCGGTGGCGCGCCCGAGCGCCCCCCCTCGACGGGTCAGGCGGTCGGTCGTAAGACTGAAATGATACCAGTCCGCGCCGGCCGACCCCGGGACGCCTGCCGGAGCCCGGTGCCGGTCAGGCTTCGAGCGCGGTTGCGATCCGGCGGCCGTGCTCCACGTGGAACACGGTCATCCGTTCGCGGTGTTGCGCGAGCGCCGGGGTCCACCCGGTCCCGGTCAGGATCACCTGCATCCCAGCGCCGGCCAGGGTCTCGAGCAGCGCCGCCTGGTGCGGGTCATCGAGTTCGGAGGCGAGATCGTCCAGCAGCAGCACCGGCCAGTGGCCCTTGGCCGCCGCGTACACGTCGGCCTGGGCCAGCACCATCGCCAGCGCCATCAGCTTCTGCTGGCCGCGCGACAGCTGCGCCGCCTCGAGCCGGTCCGCGAACCGCAGTGCCCAGTCGGCGCGGTGCGGCCCGGCCGTCGTCGTCCCGCGTGCCCGATCCACCGCCCGGCGCTCGGCAAGGAGCGTGGCGAGCGCCCCGCCCTGCTCGATTCGGTATCCGGCCGACCCGTGCAGCGCGCACGCTCCCAGTTCAGGCAACAGTTGCTGCGCCCGGTCGCGCACGCGCGGCTCGAGCGCGGCCAGGTACCCGGCGCGCCACGCGGCGATCCGCTCCCCGGCACGCGCCATCTCCCGCTCGAACGGCTCGAACAGGCGGTCCGGGGCACCCTCGCGGAGCAGCGCGTTGCGCTGGCGCATCGCGCGGACATAGCGGCGCCAGTCGTCGAGGAACTCCGGTTCCACGTGGAACACGCCCCAGTCCCAGAACGCGCGCCGGACCTCCGCGCCGCCGTCGATCAGCTCGTGCGAGCCCGGCGTGAACGCGCAGGTCGCGAACACCGCGAACAGGTCGCCAAGGCGTTCCAGCTCGGATCCGTCCAGCCGCCCGGCCCACCCGTCGCGAGATCGCTGCAACGCGATCGAATGATGCGCGCCGCGATCGGTTCCGATCTCGGCCCGGACCATGAAGCTCCCGCTGTCCCGGCGGATCAGGCCGTCGCGGGCGCGCCGACGAAACGAATGCCCGTGCGACAGGACGTGCAAGGCCTCGAGCACGCTGGTCTTTCCGGCGCCGTTCGGTCCCAGAATGGCATTGAGCCCCGGACCGGGTTCGAGTCCGAGGCTCTCGATGCAGCGCAGGTTCGTGATGCCAAGGCGCTCGACGCGCATCCCGGCCGATCCGTCGCGACGGTCAGAGTCGCAGCGGCATCACCACGTGGCGCGCGCGCTCGTTGTCGGCATCCCGGATCAGACAGCTCGAGTTCCCGTCGCGCAGGCTGAGCAGCGTCTCCTCGCCACGCAGCGCGCCGAGCGCGTCGAGCAGGTAGTTGACGTTGAATCCGATGCTGAGCCCGCTGACGCTGGTCGCGACCTCGAGCTCCTCGACCGCCTCTTCCTGTTCCGGATTGTGCGCGACGATCTGGAGCCGGTTCGGCTCGAGCTCCAGCTTCACCCCGCGGTACTTCTCGTTCGACAGGATCGCGGCACGCTGCAGCGCGGCGCGCAGCGTCTCGCGCCCCACCGTGAACTGCTTGTCGGCGCCGATCGGGATCACCGCCTCGTAGTCCGGGAAGCGCCCATCGATCAGCTTGCTCGTGAACACGAAGTCACTGCGCCGCACCCGAAGGTGGTTGCGACCGAACTCGACGTCGACCGAGCCGTCGCCCGATTCCAGCAGCCGCTGGAGCTCGAGCACGCCCTTGCGGGGAATGATCACCTGCCGCTTCGCGGCCCCTGGCAGCGAGACGCCGGTCTCGCAGGTCGCGAGGCGGTGCCCGTCGGTCGCGACGCAGCGCAGCAGGTTGTCGCGCAGGTCCAGCAGCGTCCCGTTGAGGTAGTAGCGCACGTCCTGGTTCGCCATCGCGAACGCCGTGCGATCGAGCAGCTCCTTCAGCGTCGCTTCCGGCAGCGCGATCCGCTCGACGAAGTCGATCGCGTCCACCTGCGGGAACTCGGCCGCCGACAGCGTCGCGAGCGTGAACCGGCTGCGCCCGGCACTGACGGTGACCCGGTCGCCCGCCTGCTTCACGTCGATCCGCGCCCCGTCCGGGAGCGCCCGGCAGATCTCGAACAGCTTGCGCGCCGGGATCGTCGTCTCGCCGGCCTCGAGGTTCTCGGCCGGTGTCCGGGCCAGCATCTCCACTTCGAGGTCGGTCCCGGTGAAGGACACGCCCTCGCCATCGACCACCACCAGCAGGTTCGCGAGCACCGGCAGCGTGTGCCGCCGCTCGACCACGCCGACCACCTGCCCCAGGGGCTTCAACAGGGCCTCGCGCTGGATCGAGAAGCGCATCGTCTGGTCCTTTCCAGGAAGATGAATGAAAAGCGATGATGCTGAAGCCTGGGGATAAGTGCAATGAGCACCCCAACCCGTTGTGTCCGCTCGCGCCCCCACGACCCAGATGCTGTGGATGCGTCATCACGAGCCTGTGGATGATCTGGGGACGGGATTGCGCGGCCCCGTTGTCCACAGGCGATCCCGTGCTTATCCCGACAGCAGACGCAGCAGCCGATCCCAGTCCTCGGCCATGCGCCCGTCCTTGGCCTTGAGGTCGTGGATCGTGCGGCAGGCGTGGATCACGGTCGTGTGGTCCCGGCCGCCGAACGCGTCGCCGATCTCGGGCAGGCTGTGACTGGTCAGCTCCTTCGCGAGCGCCATCGCCATCTGGCGCGGCCGGACCAGCGAGCGGTTGCGCTTCTTCGAGTTCAGTTCCTGGACCCGGATCTGGTAGTAGTCCGCGACCTTGGCCTGGATGTTCGGCAGGCTCACCGCCCGCTCCTGCACCGTCAGCAGGTCGCGCAGGGCCTCCTGCGCGAACTTGGGCGTCGGATCGCGCCGCTGGAAGGTCGCGCGCGCGATCAGCGTGTTGAGCGCGCCCTCGAGGTCGCGCACGTTCGAGCGCATCCGCCGCGCGATCAGGAAGGCGACCTCGTCGCCGAGCGCGAACCCCTTCGCGTCGGCCTTGGCCTTGAGGATCGCCGCGCGCGTCTCGAAGTCCGGCGGCTCGATCGCGACCGACAGGCCCCAGCCGAGCCGCGACTGCAGGCGCTGCTCGAGGTTCTCGACCTCCTTCGGATAGCGGTCGCAGGTCACGATGATCTGCTGCTTGCCCTGGATCAGGTCGTTGAACGCGTGGAAGAACTCCTCCTGCGTGCGCTCCTTGCCGGCGAAGAACTGGATGTCGTCGAGCAGCAGCGCGTCGACCGCCCGGTAGCGCTCGCGGAACTCGTCGATCGCGCGATTGCCGGGCACGCGATTCGACAGCGCGCGCGACATCGCGCTGAAGAACTGCTCCGAGCGCTGGTACAGCACCCGCGCCCGCGGATTGTTCTGGCGGATCAGGTTGCCGGCGGCATGCATCAGGTGGGTCTTGCCCAGCCCGGTGCCGCCGTACAGCAGCAGCGGGTTGTACGACCGGCCGGGATTCATCGCGACCTCGATCGCCGCGGACCGCCCGAGCTCGTTCGAGCGTCCGACCACGAAGGTCTCGAACGTGTATGCCGGCTCGAGGCTCGACTCGACGACGTCCACGGCGGCGGCCGCAGCCGGGACGCCGCCGCCGGCCGGTCCGGCGCCATCGACCCGCGCGACCCGCGCGACGCTGCCGACCTCGAGCCGGACGTCGAGCAGCGTCGGATCGAGGTGCCGCGCCAGCTCGGCGATCTGGGGCAGGAACGCCGCGCGCACCCGATCGACGATGAACGAATTCGGCGCCAGCAGCACCAGGATCCGGTCGTCGATCCGGGCCTGGATCGGCAGCAGCCAGGTCACGACGTCGGTCGGATCGAGTGCGCTCTCGAGGCGTTCGAGGCATCGTTGCCAGAGCTCGGCCATCGCGCTGCGTGAGGAAGTCGGACGTGCGAGGGCCGTGCAGTGTATCCGGCCGCCCGTCCGCGCGCGCCGATCCGCTAGCATCGACCGCTGCCCCGGACCCGACCTTCACATGCCAAGAAAAGCGCCCGAACGATTCCATAAAAGCCCTTCACTGAACGAAGTGCGCTACGAGATCCGCGGCGAGCTCGCGCACCGCGCGCGCGAGCTGGAGGCACGCGGCATCCGGATCGACCGGCTCAACATCGGCAATCCCGGGATCTACGGGTTCCGGACGCCCGACCACCTGCGCGAGGCGGTCGCGGAGCGGCTGGCCGAGAGCGAGGCCTACTGCCAGGAGCAGGGCCTCCTCGAGGCACGCGCCGCGATCGTCGCGCGCGAGCGTCGGCGCGGTGTGCGCCGCGCCGCGGTGGAGACGACCTTCGTCGGCAATGGCGTCAGCGAACTGATCGACGTCGCGCTGCGCGCCTTGCTCGCGCCCGGCGACGAGGTGCTGGTGCCGGCACCGGACTATCCGCTGTGGACCGCCAGCGTGATCCTGAACGGCGGCCAGCCGGTCCACTACGCGTGCCGCCCCGAGCACGGATTCCTGCCCGAGCTCGCGGAGCTCGAGGCGCTGCTGACGCCGCGGACGCGCGCGCTGGTCGTGATCAACCCGAACAACCCGACCGGCGCGGTCTATCCCGAGCCGCTGCTGCGCGGCCTCGCGGCCTTCGCCGAGCGCCACGGCCTCGTGCTGATGAGCGACGAGATCTACGACGAGATCACCTACGACGACGCCCGCTTCCATCCGATCGCGCCGATGGTCGAGGACACGGTCTGCCTCACCTTCGGCGGTCTCTCGAAGGTGCACCGGGCCTGCGGCTACCGGGTCGGATGGCTGTCGCTGTCGGGCGCGCTCGAGCGCGCCGACGACTACCTCCACGGCCTCGTGCTGCTGGCGGCCTTGCGCCTGTGCAGCAACGTCCCCGCGCAATGGGCGATCGCGCCGGCACTCGAAGGTCCGGACACGATCTCGGCGCTGGTCCGCCCCGGCGGCCGGCTGCATGCCTCGCGCGAGGCGGTCCGCGGCGCGATCGCGAACAGCGCCTTCCTCGACGCGCCGCCCTCGGCCGGCGCGCTGTACGCGTTCCCGGGCGTCGATACGGGACGGATCCCGGACTTCGACGACCATGCCTTCGCGCTGTCGCTGCTCGAGCGGGAACATCTGCTGCTGGTGCCGGGCTCGAGCTTCAACGTGCCGTACCGCAACCGCTTCCGCGTCACCTTCCTGCCCGAGGCCTCGATGCTGGCCGAACACTTCGCGCGCATCGAGCGCGAGCTCGCGCGTCTCGCCGACGCGGCCTGGCCGGCACGCCGCGCCGCGGGGGCGCGATGAGCGACGTCCGCGCGCGCACCGCACCCGGACACGCCGACCGGATCCAGCGCATGCTGTGCCTCGGGGATTCCTACACGATCGGCGAGGGCGTCGCCGAGCGCGAGCGCTGGCCGGCCCTGCTCGCCGACTGGCTCGGCGTGCGCGGGATCCCGACCGCCGCGCCCCGCGTGATCGCGAAGACCGGCTGGACCACGACCGAGCTCGCGGCCGCGATCGAGGACGCCGCGCTCGCGCCACCCCATGACCTCGTGACCCTGCTGATCGGGGTCAACGACCAGTACCGCGACTGGCCCGAAGACGACTTTCCGGCGCGTCACGCGGGTCTCCTCGAGACCGCGATCGGTCTCGCCGGCGGGCGCTCGCGCCGCTGCCTTGCGATCTCGATCCCGGACTGGGGCGTGACCGCGTTCGGCGCGCGCGACCGGCGCGGGCCGGACGCGATCGGCGCTGCGATCGATCGCTACAACGCGATGGCCCGTGCCAACGCCGAGCGGCGCGGCGTGCGTTTCGTCGACATCACCGCGCTGTCGCGCTCGCCCGAGCTCGCGGGCGCCCTGGCCGAGGATGGCCTGCATCCGTCGGCCGCCCAGTACCGCGCCTGGGTCGAGCAGGCGATCGGCCCCGCCGCGCGGTCGGCGCTCGCGGACTGAGCGGACGCCACGCGCCTCGTCAAGGCGCCGCGCGCCGGCCCGCGCGCTGCCGGCCGGGATCGCCGGCACCGCGCGCGCGGCCGATCAGATCGGGCAGGACTTCGCGATCGCGGCCGACCCGGCCGTGAACTGGCGCCGGATCACGACCCGCGCCGAGGCCGTGAGCCCCGCGGCGTTGCGGATCGTGTACGTGAACGCGTCGGCACCGCAGAACGACGCGCGCGGCGTGTACCGGACCGTGCCATCGGGCAGGATCTCGGCGCTGCCGCGGATCGGGTTCGACGCCGCGATCACGGTCAGCGCAAGCCCCTGCGGATCGGAATCGTTCGCGAGCACCGCGATCACGATCGGCACCAGGTCATAGGCGCCGGGCACGATGCCCTCGTCGTCGACCGCGATCGGAGGCAGCGGCGCGGCGACCGTGATCGTCAGCGTCGACGACGCCTCGAGGCCGGCGTTGTTGCGGATCCGGTAGCGCAGCACCTCGGTGCCGAAGAAGGTCGCCGCCGGACGATAGGTCACGCGGCCATCGGGCGTGAAGCTGACGGTGCCGTTCGCCGCGCCCTCGGCCGCGACCAGCGTCAGCACGTCATCGGCCGGATCGCTGTCGTTCGCCAGCACGTTGACGGTCACCGGCGTCGCGAACGGCGTCGTCGCGCTGTCGGGGTTCGCGACCGGCGGGTCGGCGACGACCGTCACGTCGACCCGGCCCTCGGCCTCGAGGCCGGCGCCATTGCGGATCCGGTACGTGAATCCGTCGTTGCCGGCGAAGCCCGGGCGCGGCGTGTAGGTGACGCGCCCGGCCGCGCTGAAGCTCACCGAGCCATGCGCCGGATTCGCGACCGCGACCAGCGTCAGCGTGTCGCCGGCCGGATCGGTGTCGTTCGCAAGCACGTCGATCGTGACCGGCTGGTTGCGTCGGGTCGTCGCCCGGTCGGGGTTGGCGACCGGCGCCTGCGCGGCGACGGTGATCCGGACCGTGGCGGTCGCGGTCAGCGCGCCGTCGCTGATCGTGTACGTGAAGCTGTCGGCCCCGACGAACCCGGTGCGCGGGACATAGCGGATCGCGGCGCCTGCGATCGTCGCGCTGCCGTTGGCCGGCGTCGTCACCGCGACGATCGTCAGCGCGTCACCGTCGGGATCGGAATCGTTCGCCAGCACCGGGATCGCGACGCCCGGGGAGTTGCGCGGCACCGTCGCGAGGTCGTCGACCGCGACCGGGGGCCGGTTGACCAGCACCTGCGGCCCGAGCGTCTCGACCGTCTCCGCGGACTCGATCCGGTAGACGTCGACGGTCCGCTTGTGCGCGACCGGGTTGCGCAGCGCGCGCTCGATCCAAGCCGCCGGCACCGCGACCGGCTCGCGCGTCCAGCGGATCCGGACTTCCGGCGGCGCCGGCTCGCCCGGCTCGACCCGCTCCTCGACGGTCAGGAACGAGACGTCGACGCGCCGGTTCCTGGCCCGGTTCGCGGGGCCGTCGTTCGGGAAGCGCGGTTCGGATTCGCCGGCACCACGAAGGTCGATCTCCGCCTCGGGGACGCCCTGCGCGACGAGGAAGTCGGCGACCGCGCGGGCGCGGCGCTCGGAGAGCCGCTGGTTGTAGGCCTCCGGGCCGAGGTCGCAGGTGTGGCCGACGACCGCGATCCGCGACACGCGCCGGTCCGACAGGATCGCATCGACGATCGCGGCGAGCTCGGCGCGGTCGCCGTCGCGCAGCGCGAAGCGGTCGAGCTCGAAGAACGCCGCCGCGTCCATGCCGACCTCGTTGCGGATCACGACCGGCTCGGGCTCGCGCGCGGCGACCTCCTCGCGGACCTCGACCTCGCGGTAGGGCTCGACCGGTCGCCAGGCGCCCGCGCCGCCGAAGTCGTAGCGCCACCAGAGCCAGGCGCGGGTGTCGCGCTCGTCGCGCGCGAAGTCGCCGTTCCGGCGCAGCGTCTCGACCGTCAGCGCGAGGCTCGAGCCGCTGCCCGGGAGGAACTTCTCGAGCCCGAGCGACAATGTGGTCTGGCGCGACCCGAAGTCGCCCCACTCGTGGTCGAGCCCGCCGCGCAGGCGCAGCGCGGCGTCGTCGAGGTAGCGGCCGAGGCGCCCACCGACGCCGCGGTCGTAGGCCTTCTCGAAGCCGCGCGTGGTCGTGGTCAGCGTGCGCTGCTGGGTGAACGGACGCCCGCCTGGCGTGACGCCGGTGATCGTCGACCGCTCGACCACGACCCGGGTGTCGACCAGGCGCTCGTCGGTGAGGCCCGCCGACAGATAACCCTCGGCGAACCAGCGCTCGCGCTCGAGCCCGAAGCCGAGCGTCGCCTTGCGGTCGTCGAAGGGATTCCGGTCCACGGCGAGGAAGCCCTTGGCGACGCGGACCGCGTCCGGGCGCTCGATCGTGTCCTCGCGCGTCGCGCCGCCGAGCAGCCAGTGCCGGGCGAGCTTGAGACCGCCGGCGCCGCCGCGGCCGAACCAGCCCTCGGCAAGCCAGGCCGATCGCCCGTCCGCGCCGAACACGGCGAGGAACTCGCCGCTCGCATCGCCGTCGTCGGTGAACCCGAGGCCAATCCGGCCATTCGAGCCGACGTAGGTGATCGGGATGGCGCCCTCGCCGGCCGTCGGCGCCGGCGCGCGGTTCGGATCCTGGGCCACCGCGGCGCCGGTTCCGGCGAGCAGCAGCACGGCGAGAACGCGGAGGAGCTGGCGCATGGAAACCCCCTTTGGCGGATCACCCGCAACACCGGCGCGAGATTACCCTTTCGTGACGGGCGCCGCCGCGACACGGCGCACGGCGCCACGGTCGGCGCGCCCGGCGGCGGTCGCGTCTCGCGACCCGGACCCCCGGCATAATCGTCGGCCCGGGCAGGCCGGTGCCGCCCGGATCCGCCTGGAGTCCCGCCGATGTCGCTCGATCCCGCCCTGCACGCCCGCATCCACGGGCTCGTCACCAGCCAGCGCGTCGTGCTGTTCATGAAGGGCACCCGACACAGCCCGCGCTGCGGCTTTTCCGCGGCCGCGGTCAGCGCGCTCGACGCGGTCCTCGACGACTACGCCACCGTCGACGTGCTCGCCGACGAGGCCATCCGCCAGGGCATCAAGGTCTACGGCAACTGGCCGACGATCCCGCAGCTCTACATCGACGGCGAGCTCATCGGCGGCAGCGACATCATCCAGCAGATGCTGAACACCGGCGACCTCCATCGTGCGCTCGGCCTCGAGCCGCAGGACCGCGTCGCGCCGCGGATCGCGATCACCGACGCCGCGGCCGCGGCGATCCGCGCGGCGATGCCCGACGGGACCGACGAGGTGCTGCACCTCGCGATCGACGGCGCCTTCCGTCCCCAGTTCCTGCTGAAGCCCGCGAGCGGCCACGAGCTCGTCGCCGAGTCGAACGGGATCCGGGTCCACTTCGATGCCGCGAGCGCGCGCAGGGCCGAGGGCCTCGAGATCGACTGGGTCGATGGCCTTCGCGGCCAGGGCCTCACGATCCGCAATCCGAACGCGCCGCCGGCCGTCGAGTCGATCGACGTCGCCGAACTCAAGCGCCGCCTCGACGCGGGCGCGGTGACCGTGGTCGACGTGCGGCCCGCGGCCGAGCGCGCGCTGGCGCCGTTCGCGGGCGCCGAGAACCTCGACGACGGTGGCCTCGAGCGCGTGCAGGCCCTGCCGAAGGACACCGCGCTCGCGTTCCTGTGTCATTTCGGGAACTCGAGCCGGGGCGCCGCCGAGCACTTCCGCGGGCTCGGCTTCACCCGGGTCGCGAACGTCGAGGGCGGCATCGACGCGTGGGCGCGCGAGATCGATCCCGCAGTGCCGCGGTACTGAGCGGCGAGGACCACGCACGCCGACCGGCCCGTCCGAGGGCTGGCATGCCGCGCCGAAATGTGCGACAGGTCACACTTCGGTCGTCCGAGCCTGACCCGAGGCTGCACCTGGAACGTGAAGTGCTTCACAGTGCTTCGTTCCGGGGTTAGATTGCAGTCGTTGGACACGGGTGCACCGACCACGGTGCGGGAGGGCCCGATGCAACGATGGTTCGGTGTCGCGGCGTTCGCGATCGCGGCGGGCGGATGCGGTGGTGGCGTCGATCCGGCCGTCGTCGCCTGCGAGAAGGCGATCGCGGAACAGCTGACCGACCGCGCCTACACGCTCGACCGGGCCGACATGACCCGCAGGCTCACCCGGGACGGCGATCGCGGCCAGATCGAATCGACGGTCTGGTTCAACAAGGGCCTGCCCAACGAACTCGCGCAGACCTTCACCTGCCAGGTCCTCTACGACCCGACCGATGCGCGAGCCGAGCCCGCGGTCACCGGGCTCAAGTTCGTCTGGTGAGGACCCGAAGCGGATCCGGGTCCCGACCAGCGGGCCAAGCCTCTCGTCCTATCCCCGCGGGCCGAGTCCGATCGGGGCCGCTCGCGTGCGTCCGACCCTGGCGATCTGATCGTCGAGCGTGAGTACCGTGCCGCAGCGGCTTCGGTCCGAGACACCGGTCAGCGACGGCGGCGGCTGAGACGTCGTCAGACGGATTCGGCGCGCTGATTCTCAATGAGGAGTGTCTTGAAAACCGGTCGGCGCGGTGTTGCAGTGCCGACGTCGCCGACCGGCTCGTCCTCGGGCTCGGGTTGCGGCGCGGCCGATCCCGGGAGCATGCGATGGACAGGAACCTCAGAGCCCGCTTCGCGCGCGTCGCCCTTGCCGCGACCATCGCCGCGAGCCCGGCCTCCGCGGCGCCGCCACGCGACGGGCTCCACGACCCCGGTTTCGGCACGCAGGGCATCCGCGAGCTGTCGGTCTGGCCATCCCCAGGGCAGCCCTTCCCGATTTCCCGCATCGATGGCGTCGCCGTGGATGCGCAGGGTCGCATCTATCTCCTGACCTGGGATTACTTCGAGAGCGCGCCCTTGCTGGCCGTCGTCCGGCTCGACCGTCGCGGCGAGATCGACCCCGAGTACGGCGAGGCCGGGCGCGCCAGCGTGCCGATGGCTGGCGCCGCGCTGAGCTGGCGAATTTCACCGGTGATCGTCGTCGAGCCGGACGGGACCGCATTCGTCGCGGCGATCCGCAATCGGGACGGGTCGGGTCTCTGTACCGCGCTGCATCGACTGAATCGGGACGGCAGCCACGACAGCGGATTCCAGCCGTTTCCTCCGGATCGCTGCACCGATTTCGGTGCTCCGCTGGCACCGCCCTTGGAGGACTGGCGCGTCGGCCTCCAGGTCCATCAGGGTCAGATCCTGCTCGTGGGCCCGACCGGTTCGGGCGGACCGGAACCGGGCACTGGCCTTGCGCGCCTCACGACCGCGGGCCAACCGGTCGCCGGATTCGGCAGCAATGGCCTGCTGCGCCCGGCCGCCTGGGGGAGAGGCCTCTCGCTGGACGGCCACCGAACGGTGGGTCTCCGGAATCTTTGCCTGAGCGCGCTCGACCCGTCCGGTCAACTCGATCCGGATTTCGGCAACGGGGGATGTGCGCCGCTCGCCATGCCGGATCCGGCCTTCTTCGTCTACGACCTGCTGCGCGACGACTCGAATCGGATCGTGACGTTCGGCATCGGCTCCGCGTGGCACGGGAGCATCTGCCGGGCCTGCCTCTCACGCCGACTCGTGACGGGCGCGCTCGACGTCAACTTCAATCCCGACGGGCTCGGACCCGCGCCGCCCGGCTGGGCATACCTCTGGCCGCGCACGGCTCCGGACGCCCGGTTCGTCGTGCCGGAAACGGTGATCGCGCGGTCGGGTTCGCGGCTGGCGGCCGTCGCGGCCATCGGCCCTGGCTCGCCCGGCACGTCCGTCGAGGTCGTCGCGCTGACGGCCGACGGCGAGCCGGACCCGCGCTTCGGTGACGAATCGAAGCCCGGTCGGCGCGCGCTCAGGTTCGACGGGAACTCCTACCAG
>PVBP01000023.1 GCA_002995625.1 Lysobacteraceae bacterium
AGGCCGGCGTGGCAGTCTCGGACCGGACGAAGGCTGTCGGTCGACGAGATCGCCACGCGGCCCTTCGGGCCGCTCGCGATGACGAAATCGGGGTTTCCGGCGAAACGGCGCGCGCCGCGGGCCGCGATGCGGCCCTCGCGATGACGAGGTCGGGGTGCGCGCGCGGCGCCGGGAACGCCACGACCGCCCATCGGCGTCACTGCGAGCCGGCCGCAGGCCGGCGTGGCAGTCTCGGATTGGACAAAGGCTGTCGAGTGCCGAGATCGCCACGCGGCCCTTCGGGCCGCTCGCGATGACGGAATCGGGGTTTCCGGCGAAGCGGCGCGCGCCGCGGGCCGCGATGACGGAATCGGGGAGTCGCGCGAGGTCGCCTGCGCCACGAGCCGCGATGCGCGATGGTGGACGACTACCGCCGCGCGCGCAGCTCGGCCAGCAGCGCCCGGGTGACCGGGTCGGCGAGCGTCTCGGCAATGGCCGGATCCGCGAGCGCCGGCAGCAGCGTCCCGGCGACGCGCTTGCCGAGCTCGACGCCCCACTGGTCGAAGGCATTGATGCCGAGCAGCACCGACTGCGCGTAGCAACTGTGCTCGTGCAGCGCGAGCAGCATGCCGAGGCTGCGCGGCGTCAGCGCGTCGAGCAGCAGCATCGTCGAAGGCCGGCCGCCCGGGTAGCGGCGCGCGGGATCGTCGGCTTCGGCGCCGTTCGCGAGCGCTTCGGACTGTGCGAACAGGTTCGCGAGCAGCGCGCGATGGTTGTCCGCGTGGCCGTGGTCCGGGCGCAGCACGCCGATGAACTCGCAGGGCACGAGGTCGGTGCCCTGGTGCAGCATCTGGAAGAAGCTGTGCTGGACGTCGGTGCCGACGCCGCCCCAGACCACCGGCGCGGTCGGGCCGTCGGCCGGGCTGCCGTCGATGCGGACCGACTTGCCGAGGCTCTCCATCAGCAGCTGCTGCAGGTAGGCCGGCAGCAGCGCGAGCCGCTGGTCATAGGGCAGCACCGCGCTGGTCGGCAGGCCGAGCGCGCGCCGGTTCCAGACCGCGAGCAGCGCGTGCAGCATCGGCAGGTTCGTTTCGGGCGGCGCGTCGAGCACGTGCGCGTCGAGTTCGGCCGCGCCTTCGAGCAGCGCGTCGAAGGCGGCTTCGCCGAGCGCGATCGCAATCGGGAAGCCGACCGCCGACCACAGCGAGTAGCGACCGCCGACCCAGTCCCACATCGGCAGCACCTGCGCGGCCGGTACGCCGAAGGCGACCGCGCGCGCGGGATTCGCGCTGACGGCGTGGAGCCGCGCCGGATCGCCGAGCCAGTCGGCGAGCAGCCGCCCGTTCAGCAGCGTCTCCTGGGTGCCGAAGGTCTTCGAGACCAGCACGGCCGCAGTGCGCGCCGGATCGAGGTCGGCCAGCAATCGCGCCGCGGCATGGCCATCGACGTTGCTGAGGAAGTGGACGCGGAACCGTGGGTCGCGATGGCCAGACAGCGCGTCGACGACCAGACGCGGACCGAGGTCGGAGCCGCCGATGCCGACGCTGACCACGTCGGTGACGGGGCTCTCGACCAGCGCCGCGCGCAGCGCGCGCATCCGCCCGCGCGTCGCGTCGACCTCGGCGCGCGCCGCCTCGACTGCCGGCCCACGGCCGACGTCGGCGCGGAGCGCCGTGTGCAGCGCCGCGCGGCCTTCGGAGGCGTTGACGATCACGCCGTCGACCAGGCGACGAAAGGCGCCCGCCAGATCCACGCGCCGCGCGCGCGCGACGAGCTCCGCGAGCGCCGCGCGATCGAGGCGCTGGCGCGCGTAGTGGAACGAGAGCGGACCGACGCGCGCCGACCAGTCGGTCGCGCGGGCCGGATCGTCCGCGAGCAGCGCCCGGATCGACGCGCCGCGCAGGCGCTCGGCATCGCGGAGCGGCAGCGGAGCGCCGCTCACGCCGCCTGCTTCGGGATCCGGTCGTTGGTGTGGGTGACGCGGTTCGCGCGGTCGACGTAGACCAGCGTCGGCTTGTGCTTGGCCGCCTCGGCCGCGTCACAAGCGCCGTACGCGCAGATGATCACGAGGTGGCCGGGCGAGGCCCGATGGGCCGCGGCGCCGTTGACCGAGATGATCCCCGAGCCTTCCTCGGCGCGGATCGCGTAGGTCACGAAGCGCTCGCCGTTGGCGACGTTGTAGACGTGGATCTGCTCGTACTCGCGGATGCCGGAGAGGTCGAGCAGATGCCCGTCGATCGCGCACGAGCCCTCGTAGTCGAGTTCGGCGTGGGTGACCGTCGCGCGGTGGATCTTGGCCTTGAGCAGGGTCAGTTGCATGCGCGTCTCCGGGAACCGAGCCTCGAAGTGTAGGCCCGGCGCGCGTCAGTTCCATGCGCGATCGGTGAACGAGGGTGCGATCCCGCGCCGATCGGCTGCATCGGGGCCTGGCCGCGAAGGCCTGCGCGAACCCGAGGGATCGCGATCGACGGGCAAAAAAAACCCCGTCCAAGGGGACGGGGGGTGAATCGGAGTGACGATTACCTCAATGCGCCCTGCAGTGATTGGGGATGGCCATCCAGGCGATCAACCCAACGTGCGGGTGGAGATTAACGGCGTTCGTGGAAAAAAGCAACACCTCCGTTGCGTCGACGCCAATCGCGCGTCCCTCGTGTTGCGTGGAAGCGACATCTCGCCACCAGAGCGCCGCCATGTCATTGATCGATCAGCAGATTGTCGATCAGCCGCGTGGCGCCCAGCCGGGCCGCGATCAGCACGATCCGCGGTCGTCCGCGCACCGGCGGGCCGAGGTCGTCGGCCGAGCGGACGGCGACGTAGTCGACCGTGAAGCCCGCCGACTCGAGCGCCGACGCACCCGCCCGCTCGGCCGCCAACGGGTCGCCACCGGATCGGACGGCGCCCGCCACCCGCACCAGCGCGTCGTGGATCGCGCGCGCGCGCCGCCGCTCGTCCGGCGACAGGTACTGGTTGCGCGAGCTCATCGCAAGGCCATCGGGCTCGCGCACCGTGGGACCCGGAACGATCTCGACCGGCAGGTCGAGCCCGCGGACCAGCGCGCGGACCACGAGCAGCTGCTGCCAGTCCTTCTCGCCGAAGACCGCCACGTCCGGCTGCACCTGATTCAGCAGCTTGGCGACGACCGTGGCCACGCCGCGGAAATGTCCGGGCCGGGACGCGCCGCACAGCACATCGTCGAGGGCCGGCACCCGGACTTCGACCGTCCCTGCGCTGCCGCCCGGATACATCGCCTCGAGCGTCGGCGCGTACAGCAGGTCGCAGCCGCGGGCCGCGAGCGCGGTGGCGTCGGCGTCGAGCGTGCGCGGATAGCGGGCGTAGTCCTCGCCGGGCCCGAACTGGGTCGGATTGACGAACACGCTCGCGACCACGCGATCGGCGTGGCGCCGCGCGAGATCGACCAGCGCGAGATGCCCCGCGTGCAGGTTGCCCATCGTCGGCACGAAGCCGACCCGCAGTCCGCCTGCGCGCCAGGCGGCGATCCTGGCTCGCAGCGCAGGCACCTCGTGGACGCGTTCGATCGCCGCGGCGCTCACGGGTAGCTCTCGGCGGCCGACGGGAAGCTGCCGTCGCGGACCGCCGCGACGTAGGCCGCGATCGCGGCCTCGACCGAGCCGCGCCCGGCGAGGAAGTCGCGCACGAAGCGCGGCCGCTTGCCGCGCGTGATCCCGAGCAGGTCCTGCGCGACCAGGATCTGGCCATCGCAGCCCGCGCCGGCGCCGATCCCGATGGTCGGGATCGGCACGTCCCTGCCGACCTCGGTGGCGAGGCCGGACGGCACGCACTCGAGCACCAGCAGGGACGCGCCCGCCGCCGCGAGCGCGGCGGCGTCGGCGCGCAGCCTCGCCGCCTCGGCCTCGTCGCGCGCCTGCACGCGAAAGCCGCCGAACCGGTGCACCGCCTGCGGGGTCAGGCCGAGGTGTGCGCAGACCGGCACCTCGCGCGCGACCAGGTACTCGACGATCGGCACCACGTGGCCGCCGCCCTCGAGCTTGACCATCGCCGCGCCGGCCCGCACCAGCGTGGCCGCGCTCTCGAACGCGCGCACGGGATCCGGGTAGCTCGCGAACGGCAGGTCGGCGACGACCAGCGGACGCGCCGCGCCACGCGCGACGCAGCGCACGTGGTAGGCGACCTCGTCGACCGTCACCGCCAGCGTGTTCGGCGCGCCGTGCACGACCATGCCGAGCGAGTCGCCGACCAGCAGCAGGTCGATGCCGGCCGAGTCGGCGACCGCGGCAAGGCTCGCGTCATAGGCGGTCATCGCCGCGATCGGGGGCCCCGAGCCCTTGCGCGCGCGCAGGGCGCCAATCGTGATCGCATGCTCGCTCATCGGATTACAGCCGGGTCGGGAGGGTGCCGAGTGTAGGCAAAGCTCATCGAATCAAAGCGCGCCACGCGGTCGCCGGTGGCGTGTCGGTCTCGATCGGTCGCACGGCGTCCGCGGCGTCGCCGAGCCCGGAGAGCAGCGCCGAGGCCAGGCCGTGCCCGGGGACCTGCACGTCCGGGTCGATCTCGGTCAGCGGCTTCAGCACGAACGCCCGCTCCGACAGTCGAGGATGCGGCACCGCGACCCCGGGTTCAGCGACCACGCGTCCGCCGTCGAGCAGCAGGTCGAGGTCGATCGTGCGTGGCCCGAAGCGCGGCCCCTCGCGACGCCGGCCGAGCCTGCGCTCGACCGCGAGCAGACGGCCGACCACGTCCGGGGTCGCGAGCGTGGTCGCGATCTCGGCGACCGCGTTGACGAAATCCGGCTGCGGGACCGGCCCCCATGGCGGCGCGCGATACAGGCGCGATCGCCGCAGCACGCGGATGCAAGGTTCGCGATCGAGGCAGTCGAGCGCGGCCAGGATCGCCGCTGCGGGATCGGGCCCCAGGTTCGCGCCGAGACCGACATAGACGCCGCGCCGCTCGCGGGCGGCCGCGATCGGCCCTGCGCGCCGCGCCACGTCAGGGTCCCGTCGGGACGACCGCGGGCGTCGAGGCGCCGGACTTGCGCCGACGCCGGCGGCGCTTGCGCCCGGGCGCACGCTCGGGAGGGTCGGTCGCGGACTCGGCGCCGGCGATCGCGGCGAGCGGATCGGCCGATACGTGCGGCCCGTCGCCATCGACCTCGCGCGGCGCCTCGGCCAGCGCGGCCCACCACGACACGAGCGGCGCCAGTCGGGGCTCTTCCTCGACGCGGAGCACGAGGAAGTCGTAGGCCGCGCGGTAGCGGGGATGGGCGAGGAAACGCATCGCCCTGCGTCGCTGCGTCTGCTCGAACCGGCGCTGCAGCTGCCAGATCTCGGTCATCGGGATCGTGAACCGTTTCGGCAGCGCGATCCGTTCGCACTGCTCACGCACCACGCGGTTCGCGGCCCGGGTCAGCGCGAGCTGCGGATCGTGCATGTCGCGGTGCGCCATCGCGTCCTCGGAGAGCGCGGCTTCGAGCGCCGGCCAGAGCAGCGCGGCCAGCAGGAAGGCCGGCGTCACCGGGCGACCCTCGGCGATGCGCGCGTCGGTCCCTTCGAGCGCCCGCTCGATCAGCGGCGGCACCTTGAGCTCGCCGCTGCGTTCGAGTGCGCGCGCGGTGCCCGGGAACAGCTCGTGGAAGAGCCCGCTCGCCTCGAGCCAGCGCATGCTCTCGGTCGCGTGCCCGCCCATGAACAGCTTCAGCAGCTCGTCGAACAGGCGCGCCGGCGAGCTTTCGGCGATCAGCGGCGCGAGCGCGAAGATCGCTTCCCATGCGGCGTCGTCGATCCGGAAGCCGAGCTTGGCCGCGAGCCGCACCGCGCGCAGCATGCGCACCGGGTCCTCGCGATAGCGCGTCGCCGGATCGCCGATCAGGCGCAGCACGCGGTGGCGCACGTCCTCGTAGCCGCCGGTCCAGTCACGGACCGAGAAATCGGCCACCGTGTAGTAGAGCGAGTTCGCGGTGAAGTCGCGACGCAGCGCGTCGTCCTCGATCGTCCCCCAGACGTTGTCGCGGACGATCATCCCGTCGACGACGTGCCGTTCGCCCTCGCCGACCTCGGCAGCCTCGTTGCCGCGGAACGTCGCCACCTCGATGATCTCGGGGCCGAAGATCACGTGCGCGAGCCGGAAGCGCCGGCCGATCAGACGGCAGTTGCGGAACAGCCGGCGAACCTCGTCGGGCGTCGCGTCGGTCGCGACGTCGAAGTCCTTGGGCCGGCCGCCGAGAAGCAGGTCGCGCACCGCGCCGCCGACGAGGTAGGCCTCGTGGCCCGCCTCGTTGAGCCGGTACAGCACGCGCAGCGCGTTCGGGCTGATGAAGCGGCGCGAGATGCCGTGCTCGTCGCGCGGGATGATGCGCAGGGCAGGCTTCGCGGCGGGAATCGGGGCGCTCAAGTCGATCGGGCTGGGGGAGCCGAGGGGTCGGCGGGATTGTCGCCCCGCGGCAGCCCGCTATACTACGCGCTCCTTCGTGCGCCACGCACGCTCCCTTCGTCTAGTGGCCTAGGACGTCGCCCTCTCAAGGCGAAAACACGAGTTCGAAACTCGTAGGGAGCGCCACGCGCGCGGCTCACCGGAGACCTGCCCGCAATGCCGTTCGTCGTCACCGAGAACTGCATCAAGTGCAAGTACACCGACTGCGTCGAGGTCTGTCCGGTCGACTGCTTCCACGAAGGGCCGAACTTCCTCGTGATCGATCCGGACGAGTGCATCGACTGCACGCTGTGCGAGCCGGAGTGCCCGGCGAACGCGATCTACCCCGAGGACGACGTGCCGGCCGGACAGGAAGGCTTCGTCCAGCTGAACGCCGAGCTGGCGAAGGTCTGGCCGGTGATCACCGAGCGCCGCGAGGCCCCGGCCGACGCGAAGGACTGGGACGGCAGGCCCGGCAAGCTCGCCCTGCTCGAGCGCTGAGCGCGTCCCCGTCCGCCCGAGAGACGCGGAACGAGCGGGCGTTCGGCACCCGCGTCCGCTGCCCGGTCTCGGCGATCCCCGCTAGCCGAGCCGGCGCCGGATCGCGTCGGCGAGCCGCCGCGCGAGATCATCTTCGACCGGATTGCCGGACTCGTCCTCGACCACGACTTCGCTGGCGTCGCGGTCGGGCCGGATCCGGACCACGCGAATCGCCTCGCCGCTGACCGCGCGCGTCTCGGGCCGCCCCAGCATGCGCCCGAGGAAGCCGCGCTCGACCGCTTCGGTGGTCACGGTCTGGCCGCGCACGGTGTAGGTCAGCGCGGCCTCGTCGCGCGCGATCACCTCGCCGAGGCCCGAACGCTCGAGCGCGAGACCGACGCGCGCATAGGCACCGCTCGCGGAATCGGCGATCCGCACCACGGCGGTGCCGCCGGACCCCGAGGCGGCGGAGGCCCCGGTGCGCGACCCGCCGACCGGCGGAATGCCCGACGGCGAGGCGCCGGCGGGCGGGGCATCGCCGGGGATCACCAGCGCGTTCGCGCGGCCCGGCTCGTCGAGCCCGGGCGGCACCTCGAGCGGGCGGCCGGCGACGCTGTCCTCGTAGACCGACCGCTTGCCACCGAAGAAGCCGCACCCGGCGATGGTGACCGCCACGAGGCCGACGGCGAGCAGCTGGAGCGTGACTCGGGGCACGAGGAAGTTCCTGCGGGAGAGGAGCCGGATCGTAGTGCTGGCGTCGCGCGATTTCCACGCGGGACGACGCGCGCGGAGGACGCCGGCGCGCGCGCGTTCAGTCGAGCGCGAGGCGCCGGAGCCGCTCCCACTCCGCCTCGGCTTCGGGCACGCACGCCTCGGACAGGCCGAGGAGCGGCAGCCGGAGCGCCGGCCCGATCCGCCCGGCGCGCGCGAGCAGCCACTTGACCGGGATCGGGTTCGGTTCGACGCCCAGCAGCCGGTAGAGCGGCGCGAGATCGGCATCGATCCCGCCGGCCCTCGGGTCGCGCGCGCGCGCGAGGTCGCACAGGGTCCGGAAGGTCCGCGGCAGCACGTTCGCGGCGACCGAGATCGTGCCGTCGGCACCGGCGAGCATCGCGCGGCAGGCGGTCGGATCATCGCCGGACAGCACCTGGAAGCCGTCGCAGCGCAGGGCGAGCAACGCGGCCATCCGCTCGGGCTCGGGGCGCGCTTCCTTGATCCCGACGATGCATTCGTGCCCGACGAGCCTGGCCACGGTGTCGGGCAGCAGGTCGCAGCCGGTGCGGGTGGGCACGTTGTAGAGGATGACCGGAAGCCCGACCGTGTCGGCGATCGACCGGAAGTGCCGCTCGAGCCCCGCCTGCGTCGGCCTAGCGTAGTATGGCGTCACCGCGAGCAGCGCCGCCGCGCCGGCCCGTTTCGCGGCGCGCGCGAGGCGCAGCGCCTTGTGCGTGGCCGGGGCGCCGCAGCCGGCGACGACCGGCATCCCGGCGCCGGCGTGGACCAGTGCGATGTCGAGCAGCGCCTCGTATTCGTGCTCCTCGAGCGCTCCCGACTCGCCGGTCGAGCCCGCGACCACGAGGCCCTGGGTCCCCGATTCGCGGTGCCAGGCCACGAGCCCGGCGAAGGCCGCGAGGTCGACGCGGTCGTCGCCGTCGAACGGGGTGACGATCGCGCAGATGCTGCCCGTCGGCTTCAATCGCAGGGTCCGGCCCGGAGAAGTCCCGCATGGTAGTCGCCGACTTTCGTCGCGGGCAACCGTCCCGCTGCACGGCGCGCTCGGGCACAATCGCGTCATCGCGGCCCGGCCGGGCGGCGATCCATGGAACCCGGGCTCTCGTGAAGCGACCGCAGCAGGAGAACCACGTCCTCGTCACCGGCGTCACGCCCGCGGACGGACAGCCCTTGCTCCACCTGACGCGACGGATCAGCGAGGCGGGTCTGACCATCGGCGAAGCCCGGGCCGCGGTGCTCGGATCCAGCACGTGGGTGGCCTGCCATGCCACCGGCTCCTGGGATGCGGTGGCCAAGCTCGAGACCGCGCTGGCCCGCCTCGGGCGCGACGAGGGTCTCGTGTTCCGCCTCGAGCGCTCGGTGCCGCGCGCCCTGACCGGGGACCTGCTCCCGTATCTCGTCGAGGTCGTCGCGGCCGACCGGCCCGGGGCGCTGTTCCACCTGGCCGAGTTCTTCGCGACGCGCGGGATCACGATCGAACAGCTCTCGGCGAACCGCTACCAGGCGGCACAGACCGGCGCCGAGATGTTCCAGGCCCAGGCCACGATCGGAATCCCGGCCAAGACCCACATCGCGACGCTGCGCGACGATTTCCTCGAGTTCTGCGACGCGCACAACCTCGACGCGATCATGGACCCGGTGAAGTTCTGAATGCCGCCGGCCGCCTGTCGCGCCGTCCCGCCGGATGCCGCCGAATACGTCGCCGCCCGGCGCGGCCCGCCCGAACCCTCCCTCCCCGACCGACCCGCCCGAGCGCCAGGAGGCGCAACGCATGCCGCTGAAGAAGGCCGACCGCCGGATCTACGTGCTCGACACCAACGTCCTGATCCACGATCCGACCGCGCTGTTCCGTTTCGAGGAGCACGACGTCTTCCTGCCGATGACGGTGCTCGAGGAACTCGACCACATCAAGCAGGGACCGTCGGAAAACGCCCGCAATGCAAGGCAGGTCAGCCGATTCCTCAATGAACTGATCGAGCGCAACGGCTCGGAGCGGCTCGAACGCGGCATCCGGCTGGCGCGCCCCCAGGGCCTGATGCTGGGCACGCCAAAGGAGATCGGCCGCCTGTTCTTCGAGACCAACGGCGTCGGGCACGCGCGCGACGGGCGCGGCGGCGACGACCGCATCCTGGCCGCGATCCTCGACCTCAGGACGCGCGAGAAGGCACGACCCGTGGTGCTGGTGTCGAAGGACATCAACATGCGGATCAAGGCCCGGATCCACAACGTGCCGGCCGAGGACTACGAGAACGACCGCGCGCTCGACGACTTCAGCCTGCTCTACACCGGGCACGCCGAACTGCCGGCCCGATTCTGGGACCGCCATCCCGAGGTGCGTTCGTGGTCCGAGCGCGGACACACCCATTACGAAGTGAAGCTGCGCAAGGACGAGGACTGGTACCCGCACCAGTGCCTGTGGCTCCCCGGGGACGAGGGGCTCGAGTTCCGCGTGATGCGGGTCGAGGGGGGCCGCGCGCAGCTCCGGATCCTCGACGACTACGCCGGCGGCAGCCAGAGCGTCTGGGGCGTGCACGCGCGCAATCGGGAGCAGAACTTCGCGCTGAACCTGCTGATGGATCCCGAGGTCGACTTCGTGACCCTGCTCGGCACCGCCGGCACCGGCAAGACGCTGCTCGCGCTGGCGGCCGGTCTCGCCCAGACGATGGACCAGCAGCGCTACCGCGAGATCATCATGACCCGCGCCACGGTCGCGGTCGGCGAGGACATCGGCTTCCTGCCCGGCACCGAGGAGGAGAAGATGACGCCGTGGATGGGCGCGCTGACCGACAATCTCGAGGTGCTGGCCCACCCGCAGGAGGGCGGCGCCTGGGGACGCCAGGCCACCAACGACCTGCTCGCGTCGCGGATCAAGATCCGCTCGATGAACTTCATGCGCGGCCGGACCTTCCTGTCGCGCTGGGTCATCATCGACGAGGCCCAGAACCTGACGCCGAAGCAGATGAAGACGCTGCTGACGCGCGCCGGGCCCGGCACCAAGATGATCTGCCTCGGGAACGTCGAGCAGATCGACACGCCCTACCTGACCGAGACGACCTCGGGACTCACATATGCGGTCGACCGGTTCAAGGCCTGGGAGCACTCGGCCCACGTCACGCTGCGGCGAGGCGAACGCTCGCGGCTGGCCGACTTCGCGTCGGAGTCGCTCTGACCGCGTCCGCGGTCCCGACCACGGGCGCGACCCCCGCCCGACCGCGCTGGGTGGCCCATGCGGCGCGCGCTAGGGAAGTCCCCGCCGACGGGCACGCGGCTCGCGCTCGGCAGTCCGTCCGCGGACGCGGGCCGCGCGGCGGCCAGTCCGCGGGCTGGCCACGCCAAAAAAAGAGGCTCGCGATGCGAGCCTCGAAGGAGCCCTGGAATCCCTGGGAGAACTAGAACGGCACGGTCCACACCGTCTCGACTTCGACCAGCGGGCCTGCGAGGTCGCGTCGCTGACGCAGCGTGTGTCCGTGGAGGTACGACACCGGCGCGTAGGAAAGCCCCACGCGCCACGAAGAACCGTTCGAGCCGTCGAGCGCGAACCCGGCGCCGAGGCTGTAACCGCCGCGCTCCGCCTCGAGCGCGCGCGACAGCAGCGGGGACGAGGCCTGCGGCTGCTGACTCGTCGCATAGTGCAGCGACCAGCGCTGCCCGGGCTGAGGCTGCCAGCTCCAGTCGAGGCTGTACACGGTGAGATCGCGCCAGCGGAACTCGGGCGAGGTGCCGTCGCCGAGCAGCGCCAGCAGTCGCGTCGGCAGCAGGTTGCTGGTGAACGCCGGCACGCCGCTGTACATGACGCGCGAGACGCCGAGCCTCAGGTGGCTGCGGGGACCGATGCTCATCCCGAGCGACGCGGTCCCGGCCGCGGGCAGATCGAAATCGCCGATGTCGCCGTACAGGCCGCGATAGCCGAGCAGCGCATCCATGTCCACGCGGGACCGGAACTCGGTATCGAGCCAGAGATTCGGGGACAGGGCCTGGACCAGGCCGATGCGAACGCCGGTGCCATGGGACAGCTGCTCGAAGCCGTCGACCGGCTGGTCGGTCTGGCCGAGACCCGCCCGCGCGCCGGCGAAACCCGACGACGCGTACGACTGGTGGACCAGCACGACGCCGGCCCGCCACGACGACTGCTCCGCGAAGGCATGCTCGAGTCCGGCCGCGAACTGGCGCCGCTCGATGCCGTTCCAGCGCGACTGGCCCGCAAATCCGCTGCTGCCGGGCACCCGCCCGACGTCGAGCGCGGAGCCGCCGGCTCCGCGGTCGATTCCGAACTCGAGCGTCGTGCGCTCGGTGATCGAGAGCCGAAGCGTCGCCATGAAGGCCTCGGCGTGCGCGCGACGCACGTCGAGGAGCGTCGGCGCGGCGACATCGCGCTCGGCCCACTCGTACTCCGGCATCAGGCTCGCGACGGCATAATCCGACCAGCGCTCGCTCGCGGCGACGGCAGACGTGCCGAGCGCCAAGGCGACCCCCAGTGCGAGTTGCGCGCGCTTTCCGGATTCCACCCTGCGAGCCACCTGAACCCCTGTCGTTCCGTGTCGGCGCATGACTGTGGCCGATGCGCCACAGGTTCGCAAGAAAACAACAGGTTGTCAATGCCCGAACATGCGACTTCCGCCGATCCTGAGCGAGCCCTCGGCGAGGCCGCGCCGCGGGCAGGCCAGCATGTTGCCTTTGCGCAACACGCGCGGCGTGCCGGTACCCGGTGCGCCGATGCGGCAGGCCTTGCCGATCCTCGGCGACCCGCGGTCCTGACGATCGCCGGCTCCGATTCGGGCGGCGGCGCCGGGATCCAGGCCGACCTCCGGACCTTCGCGGCCCACCGCATCCACGGCCTGTCGGCGGTGACCGCGCTGACGGCGCAGCACACGCGGGCCGTGACCGCGGTCGCGATCACCCGGCCGGCGCTGATCGCGGCCCAGATCGACGCGGTGTTCGACGACTTCGACATCCGCGCGCTCAAGATCGGGATGCTCGGCAATCGGGCCACGATCCGGTGCGTCGCCCGCGTGCTGTCGCGGCAGCGCCGGGTGCCGGTCGTGCTCGACCCGGTCATGGTCGCCTCGAGCGGTGCGGCGCTGCTCGCGCGGGACGCGATCGAGGCGCTCCGAGCCGAACTGCTGCCGATCGCCACGCTGCTGACGCCGAACGCGCCCGAGGCGGAGCTCCTGCTCGGGCGGCGCATCCGGCACCCCCGCGCCTTGGCTGGCGCCGCGCGCGACCTGCAACGCTTCGGGCCGCAGGCGGTGCTGCTGAAGGGCGGGCATGTCGGCAGCGGCCCGGTCGCGGACCATCTGGTCGGGCCAGACGGTCACCGCGTGTTCGAGCACCCGCGGCTCGACCTCGACGGCCACGGGACCGGGTGCACGTTGTCCGCCGCGATCGCGGCGAATCTCGCCGCCGGGCGACCGCTCGCCCGCGCGGTCGAGGCCGCGATCGGGTACGTGCATCGCGCGCTTCGGCATGCCTACCGGCCGGGCCGTGGATCGGTGTCGGTGCTGGGTCATCTCGCGGCGGCGCCACGCGACCGCAGGCGGCGCGGCAGGTCCGACTGAAGCGGTCGGTCCGAATCCGGTCACGAGGGCGGCCACGGCCGGGGCGACGGTCGCAGCGCCCCGCGCCGACCTCGACTCGTGGCTTTCGTCACATCGACGCGCGCCGCCGCGTCGCTATCCTCGTGCCCGTGTCCGGACCGCCGGGAACGATCGCCACCATGCCGCTCGCCAAGTCTCCACATCAGGCCCTGCTGGCCGCCGTCCTGCTGCTCCCGGCGGCATCGACCGTCGCCGAACCGGGCGAGGAACCGGTCTTCCACGCGCTGGAGCAGAGCGCGGCGCGAACCGAGGGCCTCGCCGCGATCGAGCACCTGCCACCGCCGGTCCTCACGGGCCTCTCGGCCACGGTCGACGCGGACGGGCGGGTCGTCTACCAGTGCCGCGTCGGAGACAATCCGGCCTATCGCGCCTACCGCGATCGCGTCGATGCCGCGATCCGCGAGCTGGAGCGCCAGCGATGACCGGACGCCCCGCGATCCTTGCGCTGCTCCTCGCGCTGCCCGGCCTTGCGAGCGCGCAGCCGGCCAACCCCATCGTGCTGCAGCCCGGTCAGGCGCGAACGGTCCAGATGCCGGCGCAGTCGCTCAACGAGCAGCACGTGATCGACACCGCCGCCGCCGATCGCGCGCTCGAGATCGTCGCCAGCGCGCCGTCCGCCGTCGCGCTGCTGGTCCGCTTCGGCAGCCCGTTCTTCTACGACCGGGCGGCGCCGGCGTCGGCCGACTACCTGCTCGAGCAGGCGCACTACCGCTCGATCGCGAGCGATCCGACGCAGCGGATCGTCATCACCCGCGCGAACTGGCAGCCGGTCCGCGCGGGGCGCTGGTACGTGATGCTGCTGAATGGCAGCAGCTCGCCGGCCACCGTGACGCTGACCGCGACGCCGTCGAGTTCCGAGCCGGTCAGCGCGCCGATCACGGTGGTCTTCGACGACCCGTCGAACGACTGCGGCATCGCCGGCTGGACCGACGCGACCGCCCGCCCACCCGGGGGCGGCAACAACGGCACGACGCTCGGCGAGCAGCGCCGGCTCGCGGTCGGCGAGGCCGTGCGCCTCGTGCGCAGCGAGCTGCGCCTCACCGCGCCGATCCGGATCCAGGCCTGCTTCTCGAACCTCGGCACCGGCAACAGCGTGATCCTCGGTCAGGCCGGCCCGCGCTTCGTGATCCGCAACGTCCCGTCGTTCCGGGTCGGCTCGCAGGGCCAGAGCCTGCCGCCGTGGGTCGACCGCCATCCCTGGCTCGACCCGCACACCTGGTATCCGGGCAGCACCGCGGCGCGGCTCGCGGGCACCGCGTTTTGCGGTTACGCCGGCGGGTCGTGCAATGCCTACGACCTCCGGATGACCTTCAACGACCAGCTCGACCTCGGCAACGCGCTCGGCGGTCGCCGCTTCTGGTACGGATTCACGCCGCAGCCGAGCGGCACCGACAGCGACTTCATCGCGGTCGCGATCCACGAGATCCTGCATGGCCTCGGCTTCATCAGCTATCTCAACCTGCGCAGCACCGATTCGAGCGGCAACCCGCTGGTCGTCGGCTCGAAGCTCCAGGGCTTCGACGACGTGTTCAGCGCCCGCCTCGTCAGGATCAACGAGGACACCGGGGAGGTGCGGCCGCTGCGGCTCGGCACCGACGCCGAGCGCGCCGCCGCGGTGGTCTCGGAGACCCAGCTGCGCTGGGACGATCCGGTCGCGGCGGCCGCCGAGGGCAATCCGTTCAGCGGCCAGTTCCCGCCGGCCAATCTCGTGCCGCTGTTCGCGCCGGCCACGATCGCGACCGGCTCGAGCGTCTCGCATCTCGGCGCCGCACGCACCGGCTTCGGCCTGATGCTGCCGAACGGCCAGGGTCCGCAACGCACGCTCGGGCTCGCGCGCCAGCTGCTCGAGGGCATCGGCTGGTCTGATGCCGAGCGCGCGCCGCCCGCCCGGAGCCGTCCGCGCCACTGGCAGTACGTCGACACGGCGCGACCCGGCGCGTCGGTCAACTTCGGCTATGTCGGAACGCTGCCCGACGGCACCGATCTCTACTACGCGATCCTGTTCTCGTATGGCGCGAACGGGCAGTCCGAGTGGTACCTGACCGCCGGGCCGATCCTCGACGGCGTCTTCATGCCGGCCGACAATGCGAACGGCGACAGCCTGCCGCGATTCCGCACCGATTTCGCGGCCGGGCGCGCGAACCCGGACCCCGACGTGCGCGGCGACGTCCGGATCGACTTCAATCAGCCGGACCGGCACCCGGCCTGCGCCGGGCGTCCCCAGCCGAAGGCCGTGATGGCCTGGACGATCGGCAGCGACCGGGACATCAAGTGGTGCCTCACCGAACTGCTGCCGGGCCTCGAACCCGGCACGCTCGACCTGACCGGGCTCTGGGGCACGATCGGCAATCTCCCCGACGGGCGACCGGACTTCGGCTGGGGACTCGACGTGATCAGCTTCCGGGCCGGCGCCAACGACGGGCTGTTCGCGGTGCTGTACTACGCGGACGCCGATGGCACCGGCCGCTGGGCCTTCGCGGTGACCGACAACTACGTGCCGGGCACCGAGTATCCGCTGTTCGACCGCACCAGCGCGTGTCGCACCTGCCCGCTGCCGCCGAACGAGCCGACGACGCAGATCGGCACGATCCGCCTCGATCTGCGCGAGGCGCTGCAGGGGCAGGCCAGCGTCGATCGCGGCAACCGCATCCGCTTCCGGGCGACCTATCCGCGCGCGCCGGGCGGCACCTTCGAACGCGACGTGGCCGCCGGTCTGCAGTCGAGCCCGGTCCGTCCCGCGCCCTGATCTCGTCGGCGGACCGTCACCCGACGGTCCGCCCCGGCCGCGTCAGAGCCGCGCAACGATCGCGTCGGCGAATCCTTCGGTCGAGCCCGACCCGCCGAGGTCCGGCGTCACCCGATCCTTGTCCGCGATCGCGCCGCGGATCGCGGCGCGCAGTCGCTGCGCGGCCGGCACGTGGCCGAGGTGGTCGAGCATCTGCGCGGCGCCGAGCAGCAGCGCGCACGGGTTCGCGATGCCGCGCCCGGCGATGTCCGGGGCCGAGCCGTGCACCGCCTCGAAGATCGCCGCCTCGGATCCGATGTTCGCGCCCGGCGCGAGGCCGAGCCCGCCGACGAGGCCGGCGCACAGGTCCGAGAGGATGTCGCCGAACAGGTTGGTGGTCACGATCACGTCGAACTGCCACGGATTCATGACCAGCTGCATGCAGCAGTTGTCGACGATCATCTCGTGGGTCTCGATGTCCGGATAGTCCGACGCCACCTCGCGCGCGACCTTGAGGAACAGGCCCGAGGTGCTCTTCAGGATGTTCGCCTTGTGCACGACCGTGACCTTGCGCCGCCCGGCGGTGCGCGCAAGCTCGAACGCGTAGCGCACGATCCGTTCCGAGCCGCGGCGGGTGATCTTCTGGGTCAGCGTCGCGGTCTGGCCGTCGGCCGACAGCGCCTGGCCCTCGCCGATGTAGGCGCCCTCGGTGTTCTCGCGCACGGTGACGAGGTCGATGTTCTCGTAGCGCGCGCGGGTGCCCGGAAACGAGATCGCCGGGCGCACGTTGGCATAGAGGTCGAAGCGCTTGCGCAGCTCGACGTTGATCGACGAGAAGCCCTCGCCGACCGGCGTCGTCAGAGGCCCCTTCAGCGCGACCCGGTGCCGCGCGATCGCATCGAGCGTCGCCTGCGGCAGCAGCTCGCCGGTCTTCGCGTGCGCGGCGAGGCCGGCGTCGACGAACTCGCAGGCGAGACCGACGTCGAGCGCGTCGAGCACGCGCAGCGTCGCGTCCATGATCTCGGGGCCGATCCCGTCGCCGCGGATCACTGCAATCGTCTGTGCCATCGGGCTCTGCTCCGGACGGAAAGCGCGCGATTATCGCGGAGACCCGCACGCGCCGGCGGCCCGCCGGGACCTCGAGGTCCCGGTCACGCGGCGCGCGTTCAGGTGCCGTCGGGCGATCCGGCGCGCGCGTCTTCCCCGCCCGCCTCGAGCCGGTCGAGGAAGTCGACCGCGCGCCGCAGGTGCGGGATCACGATCGAGCCGCCGACCACGAGTCCGACCGAGAACACCTCGAAGAACTCGTCGCGCGTGACGCCGGCCTTGACGCACTCGGCGACGTGATAGCTCACGCAGTCGTCGCAGCGCAGCACCAGCGAGGCGACCAGGCCCAGCATCTCCTTGGTCCGCACCGGCAGCGCGCCATCGCGGTAGGTCTGGGTGTCGAGCGCGAAGAAGCGCCGCACGACCTGGTTGTCGTGCGCGAGGATGCGCTCGTTCATGCTCCGCCGGAAGTCGGTGAACTCGGTGACGCGGTCGCTCATCGCCCGCCCTCCCCGGCCAGCATCGGCGCGAGCCGCCCGGCGCGGTCGAGGGCGACCAGATCGTCGAAGCCGCCGACGTGGACGTCGTCGATGAAGATTTGCGGCACGGTGCGTCGCTGGTTGCTGCGCCGGAGCATCTCATCGCGACGCGCGGGATCGCGGTCGATCCGGTGCTCCTCGAACGTCTGCCCCCGCTCTGCGAGGAAGTTCTTGGCGGCGACGCAATAGGGGCAGACCGCGGTGCTGTAGATCTCGATGCGGGCCATGGGTGCTCGCGATGCGCGACGATGCGCGATTATCGGGCCACGCCGGCGATCGCGCGAGTCACGCCGCCGGCGCCTGGCGCGCCGGCGGGCGCCGCGAGGACGGTCAGGGCTCGAAGCCGTCCCGGAACACGCTCTCGATCTCGACCGCTGGCAGCACGCACCAGCGATCGAGCTGGCCGGTGGTACCGGCGACCTCGTCGCTCGCGCGCAGCTCCCACGGACCCGCGGCGTCGAGGCCGACGAAGGCTGCGAACGGGTCCTGCGGCTGGACCACGCCCCGGAGCGCCGGACCGCCGGCGAAGCACTGCGCGGACTCGGTCGCGCGCGGGTCGAACTCGACCGCGACGTTGGCGAGCTGGCAGTTGAGGTGGCGGGTCGCGAGCCGCGCCGTGGTGTTGCTCGGGACGTGACGCAGCACGAACGCGAGGTCGTCGACCCGGCCATGGGTCGCCTCGACCTGCACGCCGAGATGCGTGACCGGGCCGCTGCTGCCGGTCAGCGTCGAGGTCACGCCGGCGGCGCTCGCGTCCGGGATCGCGAGCGGGGCGGGACTGCAGACCGCGGCGACGGTCTGGAACGTCCGCGCCGCGCTCCACGCCGAGGCACCGCACGGGTTCACCGCCCGCACCCGCCAGTGGTGCACGCTGCCGGCGGCGAGCGCAGTCGGCACCAGGAAGCTCGTGCCCTCGATCCGCGCGCTGGCGACGACGCTGGCGAACGCGGCATCGGTCGCGACCTCGATCTCGTACGCCACCGCGCCGGCAACCGGCGCCCATGACAGCTCCGGCCGACGGTCGAGCCCGGTCGCCCCAGGCGGCGGCGCGACCAGGGCGGTCGGCGCGGGGATCGACGCGCCGACCTCGAGGAGCAGCGGCAGGCTGCGCGACAGGCTGCCGGCGGTCGCGGTGAGCGTCAGCGGCCAGCGGCCCGCGGCCGGAACGCCGCCGACGGTCGCGGTCGCGGTGCCCCCGGGTGCAACCGGATTCGGCGCCAGCGTGACGCTGGCGCCGGTCGGCGCGCCGGTCAGGGCGAGGTTCGCCGGCGTCGTGAAGCCCGCGAGGCTGCCGACCGCGATCGGAAAGCTCGCGGCCGGCCCGCCACCGGTGCACAGGCCCTGCACCGGCGCCGTGCTGGTCAGCGTGAGGCCGGGCTCGACGCAGTTGAGGCAGACCAGCGCGAAATCCTGCCGCGGCGCGCCCGGCGTGCCGTTCCCGGACAGCGCATCACCGTTCAGCGCCGTGGCGCGGACGCGGATCGTGAACGTGCCGGCGCCGGGGTTCTGCACGTGCACCTGCTCGATGTTGTTGCGGTTGTCGAAGCTGCCGCCGGTGGTCGAGAAGCCGTTCGCGAACACGTTGCCGCGCCATGCGTTCGCACCGGACACCACCTCGAGGTCGAGGTCGTTGACCAGCGCCGGACCCGAGCCGACCGAGGCCGCGGCCGGCGCGTCGGTCCAGACCAGCGCGATCCGGAGCGGCTCGGCCGGGTTCGCGGCGGCCACCGTGTACTCGACCACCTCGCCGACCGTGGCCAGCACGCGGTCCTGGTCGCGATAGACGCCCTGCACCTCGGGCGCGATCGCGGCCTTGAGGTTCATGATCCCCCAGCCCTCGTCGTTGTTCGGGATCGGCCGCGAGCCATCGTTCTGGTTGGCGCCCGGACTCGCGCCCGGCAGGTCGCGCGCGCTGCCGACGAGGATCGCCTTGATCATCGCCGGGCTCGGGCGCTGGCCCGCGTTGCGGGCCTGCCACCACTCGGTGACCAGGATCGCGCCACCCGAGACCATCGGCGTCGACATGCTGGTGCCGGAGCAGGTCGAGTACAGGTTGTTGGTGCCGGAGATCGCGGTCGCGCAGGAGCCGCCTTCGACGCGCCGGGTCGAGGCGGTGTTGCCGCCGACCGCGACCAGCGTCGGCGCGAGGCGGCCGTCGGCGAGCGGGCCGCGGCTCGAGAACGTCGACATCAGGTTGAAGTTCGCGCCCCCGCGCCCGTTCGCGGTGCTGCCGACGACGATCATGTTCTTCGCCGCCTTGGGGCCGGTGATCGTGCTGGCGCCCGCACCGGCGTTGCCGGCCGAGAACACCAGCACGAACGGCTCGGTCTCGGGCGTGTTGAAGTTGCCGTCCCGGACCATCACGTCGTGGGTGCGCTCGCTGGCGCCATAGGTGATCCGCGGCGACGAGTTCGAGTTGTTCCAGCTGTTGTTCGAGCCGTGCACGCCGTTCTGCAGCGGAATCCGCGAACGGTCCTGGTCCGACAGGCCCGAGCAGCCGCTCGCGATCGTGCGCACCGAGAACAGGCCGGCCAGCGGGGCCACGCCCTGGCCGTAGACGAATCCCTGGGCGTCGCGCTCCTGCGCGGGTCCGGAGCGGTCGCCGAGCCCGCGGCCGAGGATCGTGCCGGCGACGTGGGTGCCGTGGCCACCGGTGTCGTCGCCCGGCACGCCGGTGTTGCACCCCGGCGCGTTGGCGCCGCCGATCCACGCCGGCCCGAGATCGGGATGGTCGATGTCGGAACCCGAGTCGACGACCGCCCAGCCGATCCCGGCGCCGCCATTCGATCCGATCGCGGCGAGCCAGTCGAGATAGCCGGTGACCGGCTGGCCGCCGCCGTCAAAGTTCGTCGCCGTGATCTGGTTCGGCAGCTCGTCGTCGTGGGTCGGCTCGGGGCGGCGGCTCACGTGCACGACCTCGGGCAGCGCGGCGAGATCGCGGACCGCCGTCGCGGGCGCCGTCAGCCTCGCGGTCCAGAACCTCCGGTCCGGCTGCGCCGGCGACAGGAGATCGACGGTCGCGCCGAGCGCGCGCATCGCGGCGGCGACGTGCCCGGCGTCGCCGTTCTCGTAGAAGAACACCTCGAGGTCGTCGAGCACCCCGGTGGCGCCGGCGACCCGCGGATCGAGCCTGAAGTCCTCGGCGTAGTCCCCGGTCCAGCGCACGAACGGCAGCGCGCGGGCGGCGTCCAGCGCCTCGTCACCGGCCCAGGCCAGCACCGCGTTGCCCGGCACGTACTGCAGCGCCTCGAGGCCGCGGGATTCGAGCTGTCCGATCCAGTCGGCGCGCATCGGCCCGTCGAACTGCACCAGTCGCAGGGCGCGTCCGCGCGGGTCGCGCGGGGCTTCGGGCGCGGCCAGCGCCAGCGCCGGCCCGCGCGGATCGAAGCGCCAGTCGCCGAGGTGGATGTGGCGGGCGTCCTCGTCGATCTGCCAGGCAAGGCCGCTCGCGGCGAGACGGTCGAGCGAGGCCTCGGGCAGCTCGAGCCACAGATAGCTGCCGTAGTCCGCGGACTTCGTCGCGGCGATGCCGGCGCGCGAGAGCGCCTCGGGCCCGGCATCGAAGACGCGGACCATGCGGGTGTCGGCGGCGGCCATCGCCGGCAAGCCGAACAGGGCAAGCCACAGCGCGCGGCGGATCGGCATCGTCGGTCTCCGGATCGTGGGCAACCCCGGGAGTATGCATCGTGACCGGACCCGCTGCGCGCGTCACTCGCCGGGGCGACGGCCATCGACCGGGGCCGGCCAGGCACGGCGCGCTCGGACGGCCCGTCGAGTCGCCACGGCACCCGAAACCTGCCGGCCACGCGCGAGGGTGGCTGAATGCCGATCGCGCCCACGGTTGGCCCGGAGCCGGCGCGGCCTTACGCTCGCGTCCATGAGCCTGCCTCGCGTCGCCTCCGCCGTCGCCACTCTCGCCGTCGTGCTACTTGCGGGCGCGAACCCGGCGGCGGCTCAGCGCGACATCGAGCTGCCGGACATCGGCAGTTCCGCGAACTCGATCATCACCCCCGAGCAGGAGCGCATGATCGGCGCGGACATGTACCGGTCGTTGCGCCGCGCCGAGCGCGTGCTCGACGACCCGCAGCTCGCCGACTGGCTCGAGACCGTCGGATTCCGCCTCGCGGCGCAATCCGACCGGCCCGATCTCGACTACACCTTCTTCATGGTCCGCTCGCCGCAGATCAACGCGTTCGCGGCGCCGGGCGGCTACATCGGCCTCCACGCCGGCCTCGTCGTCACCGCCGAGAGCGAGGACGAGGTGGCCGCGGTGCTGGCCCACGAGATCGCGCACGTGACGCAGCGCCACATCGTGCGGGCGGTCGAGCGGATGCAGACCGTCTCGCTGCCGATCCTGCTCGGCACGCTCGGCGCGCTGATCGCGGCCCAGAGCGCGGGCTCGAGCGACGCGGCGCAGGCGGCGATCGTCGGCGGCACCGCGCTGATGCAGCAGCAGGCGATCAACTTCACGCGCCACAACGAGTACGAGGCCGACCGGATCGGCATCCAGACCCTCGCCCGTGCCGGCTATGACCCACAGGCGATGGGGACGTTCTTCTGGCGGATGCAGCGCGCGCTGCGCGGCGACGGCCAGGGCGTGCCGGAGTTCCTGCGGACCCACCCGGTCACGACGACCCGGATCAGCGAGGCGCGCAATCGCGCCGAGCGGATTCGACGCCATCCCGGCCCCGAGGCCCACGAACCCCACCGCTTCCTGCTGGTGCGCGAGCGTGCGCGCGTGCTCGGCGGCTCCGAGCCCTCGCAGCTCGTCGCGTTCTACCGCCGCGCCGTCGAGTCCGAGCCGGAGCAGCCCCCGGTGCACGCGCGCTACGGCCTTGGGCTCGCGCTGACACGCGCGGGACGCGCCGCCGAGGCCGTGCCGATCCTCGCGCAGCTGGTCGACGAGCAGCCGGACTCGGTGATCCTGGCGCTGGCCCTGGCGGAGGCCGAGTCGATGTCGGGACGCCACGACGCCGCGCTCGCGCGGCTCGAGCGGCTGAACGGCAAGCACGGCGGCAACCGGGCGATCGGCATCGCCTACGCCGAGATGCTGGTCGCGACCGGTCGGCCGGGCCCGGCGCGGGACGCGGTCGAGGTGCTGCGCCCGCTCCTCGGCGCCTCGCCGCGGAACGCGCTGCTGCAGCTGACCTTCGCACGCGCCAGCGAGCTGTCCGGCGACCTCGTCCGGGCCGGCGAAGCCCATGCCGAGGTCGCGATGATCGACGGCCGCTTCGACGACGCCCTGGCCCAGCTGAACGCCCTGCTGCGGCGTCCCGATGTCGATTACTACCAGCGCGCGCGGATCGAGGCGCGCATCGCGGAGGTCACGCCGATCGCGCTCGAGCAGCGCCGGCGCGCGAACCTCGCGACGACACCTCCGCCGGCCGCAGGCCCTGTCACCGGACGGCAATAAAACCGTAGTCAAATCCGGGCCGCATCGACTCCGAGCACCGCGCCCGTGCAGAAGCAGGTCCTGATCGTCGAAGACGAACCCGCGATCCGCGACATGGTCGCCTTCGCCCTGACCCGTGCCGGCATCGAGCCGGTGCATGCCGCCGACACGCGCACCGCGCAGGAGGCGATCGCGGCGCGGGTGCCGGACCTGGTGCTGCTCGACTGGATGCTGCCCGGCATGTCGGGGCTCGAGTTCGCGCGGCGCCTTCGGCGCGACGAGCTGACCCGCGAGGTGCCGATCATCATGCTGACGGCCCGCGGCGAGGAGGACGACCGGGTCTCGGGCCTCGATGCCGGCATCGACGACTACGTCGTGAAGCCGTTCTCGACCCGCGAACTGGTCGCGCGCGTCAAGGCCGTGCTGCGCCGCAGCCACGGCGAGAGCGAGGAAGGCACGGTCGAGCTCGGTGGCCTGCGCATCGACGGCCCGGCGCATCGGGTCTTCGCCGGCGAGCGGCCGATCGCGATCGGGCCGACCGAATACCGGCTGCTGCATTTCTTCATGACCCACCCCGAGCGGGTCTATTCGCGCGCGCAGCTGCTCGACCACGTCTGGGGCGGGAACGTCTACGTCGAGGAGCGGACCGTCGACGTGCACATCCGGCGCCTGCGCAAGACGCTCGAACCCTTCGGCCTCGACGCGCTGGTCCAGACCGTGCGCGGCTCGGGCTACCGGTTCTCGACCACGATCTGACCGGGCCACCCGGGCAGCGCCGCCGGTCCCGTGCGACGGACTGACGCGGCGATGTCGTAGCCTTCGGGCCTGCGGCTGCCACTCCGGTACCCGATGCGCCTCGATCTGCTGACCCGTCCCGCCTGGCAGGCCTCGCTCGGCCGCTTCGTGCTGCTGCTGGCGCTGGCCGCCGGAATCGGCCTCGCGATCGGCCGGCTCGAGTGGGCGCTGGTCGTCGCGCTGTTCGGCTACGCGCTGTTCTCGCTGTTCAGCCTCTACCGCCTCCGCGTCTGGCTCGAGCTGCGCCAGCGCACGCCGCCACCCGAGCAGATCGGCGCCTGGGGCGAGGTGTCGGAGTTCATCCACTTCCGGTTCCGCGCCGCGCGCGCGCGCCAGCGGCGCCTGGTCTCGCTGCTGCGCGCCTTCCGCGAGGCGGCGGATGCGCTGCCCGACGCGGTGCTGGTGCTCGATCCGCAGCGCAAGATCGTCTGGTTCAACCGCTCCGCCGGTCGCCTGCTGCGCCTGAAGCTCGCGCGCGACCGCGGCCGCCTGGTCGACGACTTCCTCCCGAATCCCCAGGTTCGCGCGTGGCTGTCGCACCAGCCCGAGCGCGAGCCGCTGTTCGACGTGCCGTCGCCGGAGGACGAGTCGGTGCGGCTCGCTTTCCGGATGATGCCGTACGCCGCGGACCTGCGCCTGCTGATCGTGCGCGACATCAGCCTGCTGGCCCGACTCGAGCAGGTCCGCCGCGACTTCGTCGCGAACGTCTCGCACGAACTGCGCACGCCGCTCACGGTGCTGCACGGCTACCTCGACATGATCGAACCGGACGAGGCGCCCGGCTTCGCGCCGATACTCGAGGACCTGCGCAGCCAGTCGCGCCGGATGGCGCAGATCGTCGAGGACCTCCTGACGCTGTCGCGCCTCGAGGCGCCCCAGGCGCTGCCGGAGGAGCGGGTGCCGATGGAGCCGATGCTCGCGGCGCTGCGACGCGACGCGGAAGGGCTGTCGCAGGGACGGCACCGGATCGACGTCGTCAACGAGGCCCACGCCGACCTGCTCGGCGCACCGCAGTACCTGCACAGCGCGTTCTCGAACCTGGTCTCGAACGCGGTCCGCTACACGCCGGCGCAGGGACAGGTCCGGATCACCTGGACCCGACTCGCGGACGGCGGGGCGAGGCTGTCGGTGGCCGACACCGGCTACGGGATCCCGGCCGAGCACCTGCCGCGGATCACCGAACGCTTCTACCGCGTGTCGACCAGCCGCTCGCGCGTGCTCGGCGGGACCGGCCTCGGCCTGTCGATCGTCAAGCACGTCCTCGCGCTGCACGGCGCGCGCCTCGAGATCGAGAGCGAGGTCGGCCGCGGCAGTACCTTCGCCTGCCTCTTCGGGCCCGAGCGCGTGCTGGCGCTCGACGTCGAGGAGGTTCACGCCACCGCCGGAACCGCGCCATGACCAGGCTCAAGGACCCGAAGCTCTACATCAACCGCGAACTGTCGCAGCTCGAGTTCAACTTCCGGGTGCTCGCCCAGGCGAAGGATGCGTCGCTGCCGCTGCTCGAGCGCCTGCGATTCCTCGCGATCGCGTGCTCGAACCTCGACGAGTTCTTCGAGATCCGGGTCGCGGGCCTCAAGTTCGGCGGCGCGCCCGGCCCCGACGGCCTCGCCGCGGGCGAGGCGCTGAAGCGGATCCGCGAGCGCACGTCCGAGCTGGTGACCGCCCAGTACCAGCTCTGGAACCGGACCCTGCGTCCGGCCCTGCGCAAGGCCGGCATCAACCTGCTGATGCGCGACGAGTGGAACGCGCGCCAGCGGAAGTGGCTGCAGGGCTACTTCCGCGACGAGATCCTGCCGGTGCTGTCACCGCTCGGGCTCGACCCGGCCCATCCGTTTCCGCGCATCCTCAACAAGACCCTGAACGTCGCCGTGGTGCTGAAGGGCAAGGACGCCTTCGGGCGCGAGGGGGGCATGGCGATCGTGCGCGCGCCGCGCTCGCTGCCGAGGATCATCGAGCTGCCATCCGATCTCGACGGCGACTCGAAATCGCAGGAGTTCGTGTTCCTGTCCGCGGTGCTGCACGAGTTCGTCGACGAGCTGTTCCCAGGCATGCAGGTCAAGGGCTCCTACCAGTTCCGGGTGACCCGCAACAGCGAGCTGTTCGTCGACGAGGACGAGGTCGAGAACCTCGCCCACGCGCTGAAGGACGAGCTCGCGACGCGCGGCTTCGCGCGGGCGGTCCGGCTCGAGGTCGCGGACACCTGCCCGAAGGCCGTGCTCGAGTACCTGATGGCGAACTTCGACGTCGGCGAGGCGGATGTCTACCGCTGCCACGGCCCGGTCAACCTGAACCGGGTGATCGCGGTCTACGACCTGGTCGACCGCCCGGATCTCAAGTTCCCGGCCTTCACCCCCCGGATCCAGTCGCGCCTCGCCAACGCCGCGTCGATCTTCGACGCGATCCGCGACGGCGACGTGCTGCTCCACCACCCGTTCGATTCGTTCGTGCCGGTGCTCGATCTGGTCAAGCAGGCGAGCCAGGATCCCGACGTGCTCGCGATCAAGCAGACGCTCTACCGCACCGGGCGCAACTCGCCGCTGGTCGGCTACCTCGAGGACGCGGCGCGCGCCGGCAAGGACGTGACCTGCGTGATCGAGCTGCGCGCGCGCTTCGACGAGGACAACAACATCGAACTCGCGAACCGGCTGCAGGCGGCCGGGGTGCAGGTGGTCTACGGCGTGGTCGGCTACAAGACCCACGCCAAGATGCTGCTGGTGGTCCGCCGCGAGGCCGGCAGGCTGCGCCGCTACGTGCACCTCGGCACCGGCAACTACCACCCGGGCACCGCGAAGGCCTACACCGACCTCGGCCTGATGACCGCCGACCCGGACATCGCCGAGGACGTGCACAAGCTGTTCCAGCAGCTCTCCGGGCTCGGCCAGGTGGTCAAGCTGAAGCGCATCCTGCATTCGCCGTTCACGCTGCACCGCGGAATCCTGCAGAAGATCGAGCGCGAGATCGCGCACGCCAAGGCCGGTCGCCCCGCGCGGATCGTCGCCAAGATCAACGCGATGAACGAGCAGGTCGTGATCGAACTGCTCTACGAGGCCTCGCGCGCCGGCGTCGAGGTCGACCTGATCGTGCGCGGCAGCTGCGCGCTCAGGCCCGGCGTGCCCGGCGTGTCGGACCGGATCCGGGTGCGCAGCGTGGTCGGCCGCTTCCTCGAGCACAGCCGCGTCTACTGGTTCCTCAACGACGGCCAGAGCGAGACCTACTGCGCCAGCGCCGACTGGCTCGAGCGCAACCTGCTGCGGCGGATCGAGGCCTGCTTCCCGATCCTCGACCCCGAGCTCGCGGCGCGCGTCTACGACGAGGAACTCGCGAACTACCTCGACGACAACCAGAACGCGTGGGCGCTGCAGCCGGACGGCAGCTACGTCAAGGTCGAACCGGGCGATGCGATGCCGCACTCGGCGCAGCTGAGCCTGCTGGCCAAGCTATGCCACTGAGCGGCATCCGCGAGGGCGACACGCTGGCCGCGGTCGATCTCGGCAGCAACAGCTTCCACCTCGTCGTCGCGCGGATCGAGCACGGCGAGATCCGCGTGATCGACCGGGTGCGCGAGACCGTGCGCATGGCGCTCGGACTGCGACCGGATGGGACGCTCGAGCCGGAGCGTCAGCGCCGGGCGCTCAAGTGCCTCGTGCGCTTCGGCCAGCGGCTCGACCGGATCCCGAGCGAGCGCGTGCGCGCGGTCGCGACCAACAGCGTGCGCCGCCTGCGCAATCCGCGCGGCTTCCTGCTGATCGCCGAGACCGCGCTCGGGCATCCGATCGAGGTCGTGACCGGCCGCGAGGAAGCGCGCCTGATCTACCTCGGCGTCGCCCACGGCCTGCCGAAGTCGCGCGCGCGCCGGCTCGTGATCGACATCGGCGGCGGCAGCACCGAGTTCATCATCGGCCAGGGTTTCGACGCGCTCGAGACCGAGAGCCTGCAGATGGGCTGCGTCGCCTCGACGATGCGGTTCTTCGCCGACGGCAGGATCACGCGCAAGCGCTGGCAGCGCGCGCGCACAGAGATCGAGGTCGAACTGCAGCAGTTCGCGGCCGACTACCAGCGCCTCGGCTGGCGCGAGGCGATCGGCTCCTCCGGCACGGCGCGCGCGCTCGGGACGATCAGCGCCGAGCTCGGCTCGCGCGACAGCGTGATCACGCCGGCGAGCCTCGCCGCGATCCGAGAGCACCTGATCGAGGCCGGCGAGATCGGGCGGATCCGGCTGCCGGGGCTGTCCGAGGAGCGGCGCGCGGTGATCGCCGGCGGCGCGGTGGTCATGGAGAGCGCCTTCGAGGCGCTCGGGATCGACGCGATGCGGGTCTGCGACACCGCGATGCGCGAGGGCCTGCTGTACGACCTCGTCGGTCGCGCCGAGCACCGCGACCCGCGCGAGTCCAGCATCAACGGCCTCGCGGCGCGCCACGGCACCGACGCCGCGCAGGCGACCCGCGTCGAGCGCACCGCGCTCGCGCTGTTCGACCAGGTCGCGGAAGACTGGGGGCTCGACGCCGAGCACCGCGACTGGCTCAAGTGGTGCGCGCGGGTCCACGAGGTCGGGCTCTCGATCGCGCACTCGCTGCACCACCACCACGGCGCCTATCTGGTCGCGAACAGCGACCTGTTCGGGTTCACGACCGAGGAACAGCAGGCGCTGGCCTTCATCGTCCGCGCCCAGCGCCGCGCGGTCCCGGTCGAGCTGCTGGGCAACCTGCCGGCGCGGCTCGCCGGCCCGGCCTCGAAGCTCGCGGTGCTGCTGCGCCTCGCCGCACTGCTGCACCGCTCGCGCACCTCGGAGCCGCTGCCGCCACTGCGGCTCGCCGTGAGCGCCAAGGGACTGCGCCTCGACCTGCCGCGCGAGTGGCTCGCGAGGCGCCCGCTGACCGCGAACGACCTCGAACAGGAACGCAAGCACCTCGCCGCGCTCGACCTCGCGCTAAAGGTCGGACACGACGTCGGCGAGGGGCTGGCGGACTGAGGGTCGCTGGAACCTTGCTGCGTCCATCTACGCGGTCGAGGACCAGTGGAGGTTTCAGTGACGGCCACCAGCGCCGAAGGCTTTCCCGCCCCCCCCTGGCCCATGGCGGCTCGCGGCTGCCGGCGGCCTGCCGGCGTCGTCCGCGCCCGCGTTGGCCGGCTCCTTCGTCACCCGAATCGTCGCGCGCCCCCCGAGGCAGTCTCAGCCCGTGAGACGCAAGGCTGGCAGGCTTGTTGCCGCTCGGTGCACTTGCTTGATCGCGCGCGATCGAGGTACGAGCGCAAGACACCGGATGCACCTGAATGCGCACCATGCGTTTGCACCCCAACGGCGAAAGGTAGAGCTTTGATTTGTGATAGCTGATTCGTATCTGGTATGCGCGAGCTTGCCGTAGGACTCGAGCGGTTCATGAGTGCCAATCTCCTCGATAACGGCCACGTGGCATGGGGAAAGTTCCGTTCGAGGGAGTCTTGGCACCCCCTGACGGACCATTGCCTCGACGTCGCTGTGGTCTTTCGAGCCTTGCTCGACTTGCCCAAGGTCGCGCGCCTCGGGCGACTCTCCCGATTCCAGAGCGAGCGCCTGGCGCTCGTCGCCTTCCTCCACGACTTCGGCAAATGCAATCGGGGCTTTCAGGCCAAGGCCGATCCGGCGGCCCAATCCACCGCCGGCCACGTCCTTGAGGCGCTTGCACTGCTGTGGGAATTGCACGACCGCTGGCCTCCAGGCTGGGCCAGTCTGATTGCTGAGATCGCCAGCTGGTTCAAGGACGACGAGCAAGCCATGCAGATGCTGTTAGCAAGCATCTCCCACCATGGCCGCCCGGTCTCCGAGAACGACTACCGCGTGTCCGGCGTCGATCGGGAGGCCTCGAAGTGGTGGAGCGCAGCCCACCGATACGATCCGCTGGCCGCCCTCGACGCACTTGCAGCTGCCGCAAGGACGATGTTCCCCGAGGCGTTCGAGGCCGGGGTCGACCCCATCGACGCCACCCCAGAACTGCAACAACGTTTCGCCGGCCTCGTGATGCTGGCCGACTGGATCGGCTCCGATACGCAGTTCTTTCCCTACCGGCAGAGCGCGGAGGAAGACCGCCTGGCACTGGCTCGCGGCGCGGCGCAACATGCCCTGCGCCGCATCGGCCTCCTGGCGCCTTCGCTGCGGCAGCCCAAGCCCTTCAACGACGTTTTCTCCTTCCAGCCCACACCGCTGCAAGCCGCACTGGCCAGCGCGATCGTGCCTGGCGACGATACCCGGCTGCTGATTGCCGAATCCGACACCGGCTCGGGCAAGACGGAAGCCGCGCTGGCCTGGTTCTTCCGTCTCTACGCTGATCGCGCGATCGATGGCCTTTACTTTGCCCTGCCCACCCGCGTCGCGGCGCGCGAGCTGTACGCCCGCGTGCTGAAGGCCGTGAAAGCCGCCTTCGATGAGGAACATCGCCCTGACCCGGTGCTGCTGGCCGCACCAGGCTATGTGCAGGTGGACGGACAGTCGGTCCCACCACTGCTGGCCAACCCCGAGGGCACCCTGTGGGACGACAACGCGCAGGACCGCCAGCGCGAGCGACTGTGGTCGGCCGAGCGGCCCAAGCGCTTTCTCGCCGCACCGATCGCGGTCGGCACCATCGACCAGGCGCTGCTTTCGGTGCTGCAGGTCAAGCACAGCCTGCTGCGCTCGGTGTGCCTGGACCGGCACTTGCTGGTGGTCGATGAGGTGCATGCCTCCGACCCCTACATGCGCGAGGTGCTGAAGGCCCTGCTGCAAGGCCATTTGGCGCGCGGCGGCTGGGCTTTGCTGCTGTCGGCCACGCTCGGCGAATCCGCGGCGGCAGCCTACTTCGGGCGCGAGCCCGCGCCGCTGCAAGAGGCCATCCAGCGCCCCTATCCGCTGCTGTCGGCCAAGGGCATGTCATGGGCGATGCCTTCCGCACGCGATCGCGGCATCGACGTCGAACGCTCGCCGACCCTCACCGACGACGCGGCGCTGGTGCCGGGGCTAGTCACCGCGCTGCAGCAGGGCGCCCGCGTGCTGGTGGTCTGCAACACCGTGGCCCGTGCCAATGCGCTATTTCGCCGGATTGAGGCCACCCTCGAGCGCGATCATCCCGCGCTCCTGACCGCGCTGTTCCAGGAAAGCAGCGTGCGCTGCCCTCACCACGGCCGCTTCGCCCGCGCAGACCGCGAGCGGCTGGATGCCGCCGTCACCGCGCAACTGGGCCAAGGCTCGCCGGAGGGACCGAAACTGCTGATCGGCACGCAGACCCTGGAGCAGAGCCTCGACATCGATGCGGACTGGCTCGTCACCGATCTCGCGCCGATGGACGTGCTGATCCAGCGCCTCGGCCGCCTGCATCGGCACGCGCGGGCACGCCGCCCGGAAGGCTTCCTGCAGCCCCGCGTGCTGCTGCGCATCCTTGAGCGTGAACTCGACACCTATCTCACGAGCGATGGGGCTCTGCGCGGCCCGGCAGGCCTCGGTTCGGTCTACGCCGATGGCCGCGTGCTGGCGCTCACCCTTCACTCATTGCAGGCGGAGCCCCGGATCGAACTGCCGGCCCAAGCGCGGGAACGCATCGAGCACACCACGCACCCGGCGTGCCTGGCCGCACTGCCCGACCCATGGCCGAGCCACGGCGCCATGATCGAAGGCAAGGAACTGGGCGAAATCCGCCAGGCGCTGCGCTCCGTGCTGGACGAAAGGCCCTTCGGTGAGTTGCATTATCCCGATAAGAGCGAACGCATCCTCACCCGGCTGGGACGGCCCACTTTCGAGATTCCGCTGGCCGCTCCCGTCCGGTCACCTTTCGGCGCCAGCATCGACCGTGTGGCCATTCCCGCGCACTGGCTTGAGGGCGCCACCCCACCGGAAATGCTCCAAACGCGCGTCACCACGGATGGATTTGCGTTCGACATCGGCACCGTGACGTTTCGCTACAGTCGCTTCGGCCTGGAGAAAGACGATGCATGACCTGCTCAACGACCCCCTGATCGGCGTCCTTACGCCCCGCGGTGCCCAGCGCCTGACCCTTCCGCAGTTGCTGGCCTCGCTGAGCGCAGGTGACGTGGACGGTTACACCGGCCTGCGCGCGCATCAGGCCGACCCCTGGCATGTGTTCCAGGTGCAGTTGGCCGCCAGCATCCAGGCGCGGCGCCCAACCGCGGCGCTGCCGACCGATGCCGCCTACTGGCGAGAAGGGCTGCTCGATCTGGCCAATGGGATCCCCGAAGCCTGGCAGCTGGTGGTGGAGGATGTGACCAAGCCGGCGTTCATGCAGCATCCCTGGAAAAGCTGGGACGCCGAGGCCGCGGACTACGGGGTGAAGGTCAGCCGTGGCCAGACCGTGCTCGACCCGAAAGCCGCGACGCCAGACGAACTCGATGTGCTCGTCACCTCGAAGAACCACGACTGCAAGATCGCCCGCCTGGGAGCGACTGCCACCGAAGCATGGGTCTTCGCCCTGATGATGCTGCAGACCACCAGCGGATTTCTGGGTCAGGGCAACTACGGCATCGTGCGCATGAACGGAGGATTCGCCAGCCGAAGCGTCGCCGCGTGGACCAGCAGCTTGAGGCCCTCGCCACGATTCATCGATGAGACGCAGGCCCTCGTGCGGCTGCGCGGAGAGATGTGCCGGGACTTCAAGTATCCGCAGCATGGCATCGTGCTGACTTGGCTGACCCCGTGGAAGCGCGACGGCCACCAGTGCCAACTGCGTCAGCTGGAGCCCTGGTTCATCGAGGCGGCTCGACCGATCCGCCTGCGAGCGAGCCCGAACGGAGGCCTGTTTGCACTGGGGTCCACCAGCAAGGCCCGGCAGATCGGCCCCAAGACGGTCGAGAATGGCGACGTGGGTGACCCCTGGACTGTCATCAACATCGGCGACAAGAAGAAGGGGCGATCGGCCCTCACCCTTTCCGCTGACGGATTCACTCCCCAACGCCTGACCGACCTGCTCTTCGGGCAGGGTTTCGAACTCACGCCGCTTCAGAAGCCGCAGCCCGGCGAGGGCGCAGGGTGGTTCGTCGCCTCGTGCCTGGTGCGCGGGCAGGGCAAAACGGAAGGCTTCCACCGTGCCGAAATCCCCGTGCCGGCCGCGGCACGGCGCGCCCTGCTGCACCCTGCCCGCCGAGAAACCTTGGGCGAGCTCGCACAAAAGCTCCTCGGCGATGCCAAGGACAGCCAGAAAGCGCTGGCCACCGCGCTGACGGTGCTGACCGAAGGCGGGCCCGACAAGGCCGACTTCGAGCGCGTGGAAGCCTGGATCAAGGCGGCTCGTTCGCAGTTTGCCAAGCGCTGGGAGCAACAATACTTCCCCACGCTCTGGCGCGGCGCCGATGAGCCTCACGATGACGTGCGCGGTCATTGGCAGCAGCAGCTCGTCGATGTTGGGCAGGCCTTGCTGGATGAGGCCAGCACCTGGCTGCCGCTGCCGTCCAACCGGCGCTGGCGGGCACTGACCCAGGCCCAGAGCGCCTGGCGGGGCATGCTGCGCAAGGCTGGCCTGCCCCTGCCGGGCCGCAGCGCACCGAATCCCCAAGAAACCGAGGAGCAACCCGCATGACCGAACCCGCCCACACTTCCGCCAAGGAATCCAGCCTCGCCGCAACCGTGGGCCGCCTGGCCCAAAGGATCGGCGCAGCACACTTCTCCAACGGCGATCGTGCCGCCCTGCGCCGATGGGCGCCCGGCCAGCCGCTGCCACTGGCCTTCTATCGCCTCTGGCTGCGGCAGATGGACGGAGAGCTGCCCGCCGAGGCCAACACCGAAGCCTGGATGCTGCTGGCCTGGAGCCTCGCCACGCTCGGCGCAGACGCCCACGCGCCCGAACGCCCCTGGGGGCAGGCCCTCGCCGAAAGCGGCTTTGCTGAAGGCCGGCTGGAACGGCTGCTCTCTGCCCCCGCCGACGTGCGGCCGGACCTGTTCATGGCCGCCATGCGCTTCCTCGCCGCCAGGGGCGAGCGCTTCGACTTCGCGGAAGCTGCCCGCTTCTTGCTGACCACCGATGAAGGCAAACGCGAGCACGTGCATCGGCGCCTCGCGCAGGCCTTTTACCGCCACCTTCCCAAGACCGACTGATCCCCGCCAAGGAGTGCCCCATGTTCCTGCAGATCCACACCCTCACCGCCTACCCCGCCAGCCTGCTGAACCGCGATGACGCGGGCCTGGCCAAGCGCATTCCCTTCGGCAACGCCGTTCGGCTGCGTGTGTCGTCGCAGTGCCTGAAGCGGCACTGGCGCGAGGATCTCGCGCCCCGGCTCCCCGAGTTGCCCGACGGCCAACGCACCCGCTCCTTCTTCACCCGCACCGTGCTGCCGCGCGCCATCGCCGCGGGCGTGCCACAGGCGATTGCCGAAGCGCTGATCGAACCGCTGGCAAAGGCAGTCATCGATGGCGGGGTCAAGGACGGCGGCGACCTCAACCAGCCGGTGTTGTTCGGCCTGCGCGAGGCTGACTACTTCGTGCAGGTGCTGCGCGAGGCGAGCCAAGCCGCTGACCCGAAAAAGGCGCTGGAGGAGCGTCTGAAGGCCAAGGAAGAAAAGGACAACCTGAAGGCGATGAGCAAGTCGGCCGCTGGCCTCACCGCCGCGCTCTTCGGCCGCATGGTCACCTCCGATCTGCTGGCCCGCGTCGATGCCCCGGCGCATGTGGCGCATGCCTTCACCGTGCATGCGGCCAGCACCGAGATGGACTACTTCACGGTGGTGGACGACCTCAACCGCGACGACGAGACCGGCGCGGCCCACGCCAATCAGTCCGAGCTCGGCGCCGGCTTGTACTACGGCTATGTGGCGGTGGATGTGCCGCTGCTGGTCTCCAACCTCACCGGCTGCGAGGCGAAGGACTGGCAGGGCCAGGACGGCAGCACCGCCCGACGCGTGCTGGAGGCCCTGATCGACAGCATCCTGCGCCAGAGCCCGGGCGCGAAGAAAGGCAGTACCGCGCCCTATGCCTGGGCCGATGCGCTCTTCCTCGAAGTCGGACGCAGCCAGCCTCGATCCCTCTCCAACGCGTTCCTCGACGCCCTCCGAGCCGATGGCAAGTCCGACCTCCGCAACGCGGCCCTGAGCCGCATGGCCACCTACGTGAAGCAGCTCGACGACATGTATGGAAGCGCTGCCGAAGGCGAAGTGCGCCTGCTTTCGACCTCGCTGGAGCAGCCTGCCCACCTGCCGCCGAAGCAGCCGGTTCCGCAGACGGTACGCCAGGCGCTGGATGCCCTCTTCGGCGCGACGGCCTGAGGTGGGGGCGACATGGACGTGCTGCTGCTGCGCTTCGACGCGCCCCTGATGAGCTTCGGCGCCGTGGTGGTGGACCAGAACCACCCGATCTGGCGATTTCCGGGCGCAGCCATGCTCACCGGGCTGCTTGGCAACGCCCTCGGCTGGGACCATCGAGATGCCGACCGACTGCATGCCCTGCAGGATCGCCTGCGATTTGCCGCGCGGTGGGACGCTGAACCGGAGCGGCTGCCCGACTATCAGACCGTGGATCTGGGTCAGGACTTCCTGACGGACACCGGGTGGACCACTCGAGGACATCGAGAAGACCGCAAGGGTGGCAGCGCCGGCACCGGCACCCATATCCGCTACCGCGACCACTGGGCCAATGGCGTGGCCACGGTGGCCCTGGCGCTCGATGGCGATGGCGAGCCCAACCTCGATGCCCTGGAACAGGCCCTGCGCTTTCCCGCCCGGCCGCTGTTCCTCGGCCGCAAGCCCTGCTTGCCCGCGGGCCCCTTGCTGCTGGGACGCCGCGAGGCAGAGGGGGTGCGGGCCGCGCTTGCCGCCGAGCCGCTCGCCGATATCGGCCCGCGCCGCCGGCCTGAGCGGATTCCTGCGCTCTGGCCGCTCGATGAGGGGCCGGGCCCCCACGCCGAGGAGCGTTACGACCTGCGCGACTGGCGGAACAACATCCACCGGGGGTCGCGGCGCTACGCCGTGGGTCTGCTGGAGGCCACGGCATGAGCGGCCTGCATCTCGTGCGCATCCCCGTCGATCCCCCGCGCCTGCTGCGCTTTGCCCACGATCACGGGATCTCGCAGGAGGACCAAACCCTGGGCTACACGCTGCACGCCTGGTTCGCGGCCCTGTTCGGAGCACAGGCGCCCAAGCCCTTCCGCTATCTGGCGCGGCGCGGCGAAGTGCTGGGCTATGCCCGCCTGCCCGCCGCCGAACTGCTGGCGCAGGCGCAGGCGTTTGCCTCTCCCCAGGCCTGGGCGGCCCTGGATGCCGGAGGCGTGGCGAGCAAGCCCATGCCCGACGAATGGCGAAGCGGCCAGCGCCTGCGGCTCGAGGTGCTGGCCTGCCCGGTCTCGCGCAAGGATGACGAGGAGAAGGACGTGTACCTGCGGACGCTCGACCGGATGGGCGAGCACGCGCCACCTCGCGCCGAGGTCTACGGCCAGTGGTTCGCGGCCCAGTGGGGTGAAGCCATCCAGCTGCAGCAGATCGAACTGCTCGGCATGAGTACCCGCAGCCCGCTGCTGCGCCGCTCGCGCAAGAGCGGCAACCAACTGCGCCAGGTGGAGCGCCCGCAGACCCTGTTCGGCGCGGATGCCGTGGTGCATGACGGCAGGGCCTTTGCGGAGAAGCTGGCCCGCGGCATTGGCCGCCACCGCGCCTTCGGTTTCGGCATGGTGCTGCTTGCCCCGCCCCGATGAGCCCCACTCCCGGCCTGATGCATGGGCGGCTGGGCCTCGCCGCCTCGCGCATTCCGCATGCCGACCGCCACGGCCTGCTGTGGCTGGAGTACGGCAAGCTCTCGGTGGAGGACGGCACGTTGCGCTTCATCGCCGCCCAGAGCGAGACGCTGGACGCAGGCGACCATGCCATCCCTTACCAAGCCGTCTCGATGATCCTGCTCGGGCCGGGCACCAGCCTGACGCAGGACGTGCTGCGGCTGTGCGCCCGCCACGGCACGCTGATCGCCGCCGTGGGCGAGGGCGGGGTCAAGAGCTACACGGCACCGCCGATGGGTCAAGGCCGCTCGGACGTGGCCCGCGCCCATGCCGCGCGCTGGGCTGACCCGAGGCAGCGCCTCGACACGGCCCGCCGCCTCTATGCGTGGCGGTTCGGCAGGGTGTTGCCGCACCGCGACATCGAAACCCTCCGTGGCATCGAAGGCGCCCGCATCAAGGAAAGCTACAGGCTGGTCGCCCACCGCTTCGGCATCGAGTGGCGAGGGCGCCGCTACGACCGCGCCAACCCGAACGCCGCGGACTTGCCCAATCAGGCGCTCAATCACGCCGCGACCTTTGTCGAGGCCGCCGCCGATCTCGCGGTCGCCGCCGTCGGTGCATTGCCGCCGCTGGGATTCATCCACGAGGATTCGAGCAACGCCTTCACGCTCGACCTGGCGGACCTGTACCGCGTTGACATCACCATGCCTCTCGCCTTCGCCGCGGTGCGCGCTCTCCAGGACGGCAAGATCGACAACCTGGAACGCGGCCTTCGAAAGCAAGCGGCCCGTTCGTTCCGCCAGCAGAAGCTGATCCCCCGCATGATCGATCAGGTACGGAAGCTCTTCGATGTCGATGACAGTGGTGGTGACGCGTAACGTCTCGGACCGCGCTCGTGGCTTCCTCGCCGGGGCGATGCTCGAGTTGGCGCCGGGCGTGTACAGCGCGCCTCGCATCTCTCCCGCGGTGCGTGACCGGCTGTGGACCGTGCTCGAGGAATGGTTCCCCAACGAGCGCGACGCGTCGGTCGTGATGCTCTGGCAGGAACGGGACGTTCCCGGTGGCCAGGCCGTTCGAACGCTCGGAAGCCCGCCCGTCGCACTGGTGGAAGTGGATGGGCTGCTGCTCGCGAGGCAGCAGCGTCAAAGGCCGTCCGCTCTTTGAAAACCCGCTTTCCCTCGCTTGGTCAAGCGTTTAGGATCTAGGGTCTCCCCCGCGCACGCGGGGATCGACCCTCGGGATCGACCTCGAAGCCCTGGCCCGAGACGTCTCCCCCGCGCACGCGGGGATCGACCCCCGGTCCAGATCCGGCCACGCGGCGATAGATGGTCTCCCCCGCGCACGCGGGGATCGACCCCGGCGCAGGTTGTCGCGCTGCGCAAGATCTTCGTCTCCCCCGCGCACGCGGGGATCGACCGCGACGGGTCGCGCACGGTCCACAGCAGCAGCTGTCTCCCCCGCGCACGCGGGGATCGACCTCTGCTGCCCGACCTTTACAACGCGCTCGACGTGTCTCCCCCGCGCACGCGGGGATCGACCCAGGTAAGAGCCCGGCTCTGTGATCGTCGCGATGTCTCCCCCGCGCACGCGGGGATCGACCTCTGACCGCGCTCGCGCGCATGCTCGCCGTGCGGTCTCCCCCGCGCACGCGGGGATCGACCCGT
>PVBP01000024.1 GCA_002995625.1 Lysobacteraceae bacterium
CACAGGCGGTCGCCGCTGGCGCGCTCGCACCACAGCGACAGCTCGAGCGCGCCGCGATCGACGATCGCGGCGTCGTCGGTGACCAGCGGTCGCGCCGCGTGCGCGGTGGAGGCGAAGGCGAAGGCCGCGACGAGGCCGGCGGCGAGGAGGCTTGGAACGAGGCGGCGCGCGACGGCGCCGCGATGGGAGTTGCGGTTCATCGGGGGCTCCTGGGCGGCATTCGCCGCGCGGCCCCCGGTGGCTTACCGGACGGACGCGCGAACGATTGCCGCGATCGAGGGGATCGGGGGGGGCAGGATCGTTCTAGGCGAAGGGTCCGGGTCCATGGCGTTGCTCCGGTGGCGGAATCCGGCGGGCGGGCAGCCGCGCAGCGCGATCGAAGGGTCGAACGCGACGCGCGGATGCCGGGCATCCGGACGCAATCGAGGGAGAGGGTGCCGCCCCTGGGGGCGGAGGGCGCCGGTGCCGCCGGCGCGAGGGACTCGCGTCAGCGGGCGTCGGTGCCGAAGGAGGATCCTTCGTCCATCGATGTCGTCCTGGAAGGCACGCCGGAGTCCGAGTTGCGAGGGCGCGGAGGATACGCAGGCCGACTGGGGGCGTCAACCCGCGATCCTGCCGCTGCGGCGCGATCGGCGGCGCGCGACCCGACGCGACCCGCAAGAGTGCAGATCGAAAGCAGCCGTTCGATTCTGGAAGCGGCGATGGGTCGTGCGCGTGATCCTGCCGCCGCGCGGGGCGCGTCAGCGCTGGCCGCGCCGTGACTCGCGCCCCTGCGTCGCGACTCGAGGCCGTTGCCGAAGATCGCCTCGGAGGTCGCGGCGAACGTGGCGACGAAGTTCCCGCTCGAGCCGACGCTGGACCCGAGCCGGAACGCCGCTCGCGCCGCACCACCGAGGCGGATGCCGTCGCCGGCCTTCGATGGCGACCCGTCGTCGAATCCGCTCGGGACGACGGTTCGGAAGTCCGGTGCCATCACGGCGCCGGCTCGAAGCCATCGGCGAAGACGTTGTCGTTGAACGCCGTGCAGGCCGCGAACCACGGCGTCTGCCCGGTCGCGGTGTTCCACGCCGCGCTCGGCAGCGGCGCGAGCGCGTTCGGGCACAGCCGCGACTGGCCGGGGAGCAGCTGGTGGCCGGTCGGCGGCTCGGGCATCGTTCCACCGATCAGGTTGCCTTCGATGCGCAGCGCGCGCAGCGCGGTCGAGGACGACAGGTCCGGCACCGTCCCGGTCAGCACGTTGCCGCCGACCTCGAGCCGCTCGAGCTGCGGCGCGGCCGCGAGGCTCGGCAACGGGCCGGTCAACAGGTTGTTGCCGGCCTGCAGGATGCGCAGGAAGCTGGCGCCGGCGAGATCCGGCAGGGTCCCGGTCAGCGCGTTGTTCGAGAGCTGCAGCGTCTCGAGCCGCGTGCCGTTCAGAGACGGGATCGCGCCGCCGATCTGGTTGCCGGTGACGTTGAAGAAGCGCAGCTCCGGCGCCGCCGCGAGGTCCGCCGGCAGCGTGCCGCCGAGCTGGTTGTTGGCCGCAGCGAAGCTGCGCAGCAGCGTCGCACCGGCGAGCGACGGCACCGATCCGGTGAGCTGGTTGCCGTTCAGGGTCAGCAGTTCGAGCTTGCTGCCGGCCAGCGCCGGAATGCTTCCGGTGAGCTGGTTGTTCGCGAGGCTCAGGTTCCTGAGTCGCGGCGCCGTGGCGAGATTGGCGGGCAGCGTGCCGGTCAGTCGGTTCTGGTCGAGCAGCAGCAGTTCGAGGTTCGATGGCGTCGTCAGCGACGGCAGCGTGCCGTCGATCTGGTTGCCGTAGGCCTCGAAGCGCACCAGCTGGTTGAGTCCGGTCAGCGTCGGCAGGCTCCCGGTGAGCTGATTGCCGTCGACCGCGAAGGCCTGGAGTCCGGTCAGGCCGGTGACGGCGGGAATCGCCCCGACGAGCTGGTTGTTGCGGGCTTCGTAGGTCCGGAGCTGCGGGATTGCAGGGAAGGCCGGGATCGGCCCGCTGAACTGGTTGTTGCTGAGGAACACGGTCTGCAACTGGGTCAGGCCAGCCAGCGAGGGCAGCGGACCGGTCAGCGCATTGCTGCGCAGATTCAGGACGTTGAGCGCGGTGAACGCCGCGAGGGAGGGGACCGTGCCGGTCAGATTGTTCGATTGAAGGCCAATGAACGACACGCGATTCGAAGCGCAGGCGATGCCGAACCAGGTGCATTCGGTGCCGGGCGGTCCGCCCCAGTTGGCATTGTTGGTCCAGCCGGGGCCGCCGGTGGCGGCGTAGAACGCCAGCAGCGCGTCACGCTCGGCGGTCGGCACCTGGGCTGCGCTCGGCGCGGCACCGATCAGGGCCCATCCGATGAGGACGACTGCGACCAGCGGGCTCGCAAGCTGCCGTCGCGGGCGACGGTCGGACGCGACGTCCCCCGCCGCGCAGGGTTCGACGCCTCGCTGTCCGGGCGTGCGCGGCGCGCTCACGGCGCGGGCTCGAAGCCGTTCGCGAACAAGAGATCGGAGATGGACACCCACCACAGTTCGTAGCCGCTGGCCGCGCCGAAGGCCCCGAAGTACAGCCGCCCGCCCAGCGGCGTCAGCGCGTACGGAAACGCGCTGCAGCGTCCCGGGCGGATCGCGTCGCTCGCGAGCCGGGTGCCCGCGGGCGTGCCGTCGCTGCGCCAGAGTTCATAGCCGTGCGCGTCGTCGCGGCCCTGGAACCACAGCTCGCCGTTGAACACGGCGGCGCCGAGCGGGTACCACGGCTCGTCGCCTGGAAAGTCCCGCACCAGCGTCGTGCCGGCCGCGGTGCCGTTGCTGCGCCACAGCTGGGTCCCGGTGGTCGCCGGCTCGTTGAAGAAGTAGAGCGTGCTGCCGATCGTGCGGAACGTCCAAAGCGCGTTGTCGGTGCCGCCGTCGATCTCGAGCACCTTGACGGTGCCGGCAGTGGTGCCGTCGCTGCGCCAAAGGCCGTAGCCGATGTCGTCCTCGGACGCGGCGAAGTAGAGCGTGTTGCCGACCACGGTCAGCTCGTAGGGGTCGCCGTTGTTCGGTCCGGGCTGGAGGTCCCGGACCATGAAGGTCCCGGCATCGGTGCCGTCGCTGCGCCAGAGCTCGAAGCCGTTGGCCGTGGTGCGCGCGGCGAAGTACAGGATCCCGTCCATGGCCGCCATGTTCCGCGGCTGGGAATGGCCCGCACCGGGCTCGATGTCCTTGACCATCACGGTGCCGGCGGCGGTGCCATCGCTCTTCCACAGCTCGACACCGTTCACGCCATTGCTGGCGCTGAAGTACAGTGTGTTGCCGAGCACGAAGAATCCTTGCGGATTGCCGCTGCCGCTGCCCGGCACGATGTCCGCGACCATCACCGTGCCGGCCTCGGTGCCATCGCTCTTCCACAGTTCGCGGCCGTGGGCGGCGGTGGTGGCGACGAAGTAGACCACCCCGTTCATCGTCACCGGGTGCAGCGGATTGGATCCGGCACTCCCCGGATTGATGTCGCGCACGCGCAGGGTTCCGGCCAGCGTCCCATCGCTGCGCCACAGCTCGCGGTCGAGGCCGGTGGGCGATGCATGGTCGAACAGGACGCCTCCCGGGAACGGGTGGATCCACGCGGGCCCCGGGGTGCCGATGCTGGGGCCGACGTCGCGGGTCAGCCGCGTTCCGGGGGCGCTGCCGTCACTGACCCAGAGTTCCTGGCCGGTCACGCCGTCGTTGGCGCTGAAGAACAAGCGCCCGTCGGAGACGGTCAGGGCGAGCGGCAGTCCGTTCGACGTGGCCGGTTCGGGATTGGCCAGCAGCGTCGTGCCGGCCGAGCTGCCGTCGCTGCGCCAGAGCGCCTGTCCGGCCACGCCGTCGTTGGCGCTGAACAGGAGCTGGTCGTTCAGCGCCGCGAGCGCGCTCGGGAAGCTGTCGCCGCTGCCGGGAAAGAGATCCCGCACCAGCACCGTGCCGGTGGTGCTGCCGTCGGTGCGCCACAGCTCGTCGCCGCTCGCGGGATCGACGCCGGCGAAGTAGACGCGATGGCCGACGGCGAGCGGCCGCCCGCGCAGCGACCAGCCTTCGGCGGTGCCCGCCGCGATCTCGCGCAGCATGAACGTGCCGGCCGCGGTGCCGTCGCTGCGCCACGGCTCGCGTCCGCTCGCCGGCGTGTTGCCGGCGAACACGATGTAGTCCTGGGCGACGGCCAAGAGGCGGCTGCCCCTGAGTCCGTCACCGGCGCCCGGATTGATGTCGAGCACCATCTGGGTGCCCGGCGCGGTGCCGTCGCTGCGCCACAGCTCGGTGCCGTGGGTCGGCGTGAACGCGGAGAAATACAGGATCCCGGCGCGCTGCACCCACGGATCAAGCCCGAGGCCGCTGCCGGTGCCGGGGTTGATGTCGAGCACGAGGCTGGTACCGGCGGCGGTGCCGTCGCTCTTCCACAGCTCGGTGCCGGCCGCCGCGGTGGTGCCCTGGAAGTACAGCGTGCTGCCGACCGCGATCAGCGCGCCCGCCGCGACGCCGCTCTGGTTCGTTGCCGGGTTGATGTCGACGATCATCGTCGTGCCGGCCGCGGTGCCGTCGGAGCGGTGCAGCTCGAAGCCGGTCGCGGTCGACGGGCTCGCCGCGAAGTAGATCGCGTTGCCCATCACCGTGAAGCCGCGCGGACTCGAGTCGCCGGCGCCGGGGTTGATGTCGCGCACCAGGAAGGTTCCGGCCGCGGTGCCGTCGCTGCGCCACAGTTCGCGGCCCTGGGCCGGCGTGCGGCCCTGGAAATACGCGATCCCGTCGAGGACCGCGATCGAGCCGATCGGCACGTTGCCGCCAAAGGCCGCGGCCCCGGCGATCGGCCCAGGGTAGACGTCGCGCACCATCACGGTGCCGGCCTCGGTGCCATCGCTCTTCCACAGTTCGAGTCCGTGCACGCCGTCGTCGGCAAGGAACAGCAGGTCGTTGCCGAATGCGGTCAACGCGACCGGCGCGCTGCCCAGCCCGAAGGGGCGGATGTCCCTGACGATCCGGGTGCCCGCGGGCGTGCCGTCGCTGACCCAGAGCTCGCGGCCCGTGCAGTCGGTCGAGGCGACGAAGAACACGCGGTTGCCGACCCGCACGGCCTCGCCGAACTCGGCATCGGCGGGGATCGGGTTGATGTCGGTGACCAGGGCCGGCGTCTGCGCCGTGGCCAGGCTGGCCAGGGCCGAAGCCATGAGTCCGGCGGCAAGACGCATCAGATACAGGCGGACGGGCATCGGGGCTCCTTTGGATCAGGCCCCGGGCTCGGTCGAACCCGCAGGCAGCCGCACGCTCGGCTGCCTGTGGAGGCGTCAAATGCGCCTGCCGTGTCTCATCCCCGGCGACCGCGCTCCGCATGGCCGACCGTGCGGCCGACGCCACCGCGCGCGCCGCAGTGGCCAGGGCCGGCCCTACTCCGGCCGATAGATCTCCGCCCCCTGCGCACGGAACTCGGCGGCCTTCTCGGCCAGGCCCTTCTCGAGCGCGGCCTGCGCGTCGATGCCCTGGGTCGCCGCGTAGTCGCGGACGTCCTGGGTGATCTTCATCGAGCAGAAGCTGGGCCCGCACATCGAGCAGAAGTGCGCCTGCTTGTGCGCGTCCTTCGGCAGCGTCTCGTCGTGGAAGTCGCGCGCCTTCTCGGGGTCGAGCCCGAGGTGGAACTGGTCCTCCCAGCGGAACTCGAAGCGCGCCTTGCTGAGCGCGTCGTCGCGCGCCTGCGCGGCCGGGTGGCCCTTCGCGAGGTCGGCCGCATGCGCGGCGATCCGGTACGCGATCAGGCCGTCGCGCACGTCGTCCCGGTTCGGCAGGCCGAGGTGCTCCTTCGGCGTCACGTAGCAGAGCATCGCGGTGCCGAACCAGCCGATCATCGCGGCGCCGATCGCGCTGGTGATGTGGTCGTAGCCGGGGGCGATGTCGGTGGTCAGCGGCCCGAGCGTGTAGAATGGCGCCTCGCCGCAGGTCGCGAGCTGCCTGTCCATGTTCTCGCGGACGAGGTGCATCGGCACGTGGCCGGGACCCTCGATCATCGTCTGCACGTCGTGTCGCCACGCGATCTTCGTCAGCTCCCCGAGGGTCTCGAGCTCGGCGAACTGGGCTTCGTCGTTGGCGTCGGCGATCGAGCCGGGGCGCAGGCCGTCGCCGAGCGAGAAGGCCACGTCGTAGGCCTTCATGATCTCGCAGATCTCCTCGAAGTGCGTGTAGAGGAAGTTCTCGCGGTGGTGTGCGAGGCACCACTTGGCCATGATCGAGCCGCCACGGCTGACGATGCCGGTGACGCGGCGCGCGGTCAGCGGCACGTAGCGCAGCAGCACGCCGGCGTGGATCGTGAAGTAGTCGACGCCCTGCTCGGCCTGCTCGACCAGCGTGTCGCGGAAGATCTCCCAGGTGAGCTCCTCGGCGCGGCCGCCGACCTTCTCGAGCGCCTGGTAGATCGGCACCGTGCCGATCGGCACCGGCGCGTTGCGAAGGATCCACTCGCGGGTCTCGTGGATGTGCCTGCCGGTGCTCAAGTCCATCACCGTGTCGGCGCCCCAGCGGATCGCCCAGACCAGCTTCTCGACTTCCTCGGCGATCGAGCTCGTCACCGCCGAGTTGCCGATGTTGGCGTTGACCTTCACCCGGAAGTTGCGGCCGATGATCATCGGCTCGCTCTCGGGGTGGTTGATGTTGGCGGGGATGATCGCGCGGCCGCGGGCGACCTCGTCGCGCACGTATTCGGGCGTCAGGCGCGTGGGAATGCGTGCCCCGAAGGACTCCCCGACGTGCCTCTTGCCTTTGGTCGCGACCGCCATCGCGTCGATCCGCGCGTTCTCGCGGATCGCGACGTACTCCATCTCCGGCGTGACGATCCCGCGCCGCGCGTAGTGCATCTGGGTCACGTTCGCGCCGGCCTTCGCGCGCCGCGGGCGATGCGCGGCCGGGAAGCGCACCGGGTCGAGCTTCGGGTCGGCGAGCCGCGTGCGGCCGAAGCCGGAGCTCGGGCCCGCGAGGCATTCGGTGTCGCCGCGCTCGGCGATCCACGCGGCGCGCAGCGGCGCGAGGCCGCGCGTGAGGTCGATCGTCGCCGCGGGGTCGGTGTAGGGGCCCGAGGTGTCATACAGCGTGACCGGCGGGTTGGCCTCGGCGCCGAACAGCTTCGGCGTGTCGCTGAGCCCGACCTCGCGCATCGCGACCCGCAGGTCGGCGCGGGATCCTTCGACGTGGATCTTGCGCGAGCCCGGGATCGGGCGGGTGACCTCGGCCGAGAGTTCGGCGGTGCGGCGGATCAGGTCGGCGGGCAGGGCGTTCATCGCGTCGGTCCTCGGGTGGCTGGATCGAAGCGGTGGCCGCGGGCGCGCCGATGGCAGGCCTCGCGAAGCTCCCTACGCCGGAATGATCCGGATCAGGTTCGAAGGGACTCTCTCAGCCCGGCCTGCCGGGCACCCCCGCTTCCAAGTCCCTAGTGTAGGGAAGCCCGAGCTGCTGCTGTGCGGAGGCCGCAGCACTGCAGCAAATCAAAGGGGCGGATGGCATCCGCGATCGTGCGAAGCCTTCGCGACAAGGGCTCTGGACTATCCACGGTGCCGGCCAAGCATGGGTGGCCGGACCTCCGGATCCAGCGCGCAAGAGCTGGATCCGTTGACGGCAGTTCCAGATTGGTGTCGTATTCGGAGCGGCCCGCGAAACACAAGATGAAGAAGCACAGGATGATCTGGCCCAAACGATTACAGATGCAAGGAATATCGACGCTGCCACTGGCCAACTCGTGGTGGAGATGATTCTGGTGGAGATGATTCCGCCATGCCTCCGGTCTTCACGTCGCCTTAATATGGGGGGGTAAATTCGAACTGCGTCGCTCAGGACGCCTCAACTGGTCAAGCCGCGATCATGAAAACATTCATTCTGTTCAGGAACGCCGCGAAGGTTGTCTGGTTATGCGCCATGCTGTTGGTCTCGGCTCACGGTGCGGCAGCGGAATGGCAGGTCGTCAGTGCGGTTCGATACGCGAACGGCACGCTAAACGCCCTCGTCAGTGCGCCGGGAACGCCATCCGAGCGCTGGCAGTTTCTCGCCGAAACGCCGTCGGGAGGGCGTGTCGAGATCGATTACGATGTGGCGACCGGTGGCGTCATCTACTCGGATTCGGAATGGTCAGGCGCATTCCTCGCATCGGGATCAGGGTGGGTTGCCGGTCAATGAGGCGAGTTCTCCGGTGTCTTCGCGGACACGCACGGCATGCTCCACGGTCCGGCCCCACCAGGCAGCGATTGGCCGCCGGCGCACCTGCGAGGAAACGCGCCATGGCGCATTTTTCCGTCGCGAGAAGGCGCAAGCGGAGCTCCACGCCCTGCTGCGCGAGCTCGCGAGTTCCGAGGCGCCCCAGACGTACGTTGGCTGTGTCGGCGCGGTCGCGGCAACCGTGGGCGGTACCTTGCTCGGCTCGCAACAGGTGAGCACTCAGGTTCGAGCGCATCGGATGGGTATGGTGTCCGCCGGTCGAGTCGCCACCGCCGTCGGCGGGCTGGGATTGGTGGTTTTGGGTGGCGCCGCGGTGAGTGCGGCGGTCTGCCTGCCGGAACTCGTTCGGTGATCGCGGGTAGCATCGGTGGTCAATGATCGCCGTGGAGGCGGAGATGGTCTCGAAAGCTCGAAACCTGTGGGGTGAGCGGCGTGAATCGGTCTGGCCAACGGTGACCTTGGTCGGCCTCTGTGGCTATTTCCTGGCGGTCCTCGCTGGTCTCGCGCCGTGGGTCACCGTGGATCCGAACTTCTTGCTGCGCTGGGTCGGTTCCGTGCTTCTGGTCGCTGCCCTCATCGGCGCGACCGAGGGGTTGATGTTCCGCCGAGGACCAGACGCGATCTTCGACCGTTGGCTCGAGGCGATCGATGGCGGAGGGTCTCGGCGATGGCCAGCATTGGCCCTGGTCGCGCTGTTCTTCGCCTTGGCTGGGTGGGCCCTGCTTTGGGCCTTGGGATTACCGCTGTTCCTGTTGGAGTCGCGCTTCGTGCTCGATCCAAGGTCCGGGCTCGGCATCGGCGGCAGTCTCGTGTTTGGCATCGTCTGCGCGGGGAGCCTCGTCGTCGCGCTCCGCGCGACGCGTGCGAGTGGTTGGCCGACGTCCGGCGCCGCCGGTGACCAAGCCCGGGATGGCATGAGCTGAGGAACTCGCAGGGGTGGGCCGACTCGGTGGTGGCGGCCCACCCCCGTTGCGACTGTGCACCCGGCTGATCGGTGCCGCGGACGGCGTCAGGGCAGCGCCGCGGTCAGCTGCAGGATGCGTCCCGCGACCGACTGCAGGTTCTGCGCATTGATCCCGCCGCCATCGCTGTTGGCCATCACGACCACGACGTAGGGATCGCGGCCGGCGTCCTCGAGCAGCCAGGTGTGGACGAGCACGTGCGTGCCAAGCGCGCTGCTGGCGAGGCTGCCGCCCTTGTACCAGACGCGGTCCCACTCGGCGCGCACGTTGGGCTGCGCCGCCTGCGCGCCCATCGCGCGATCGACCACGCGGAACGCGTCGGAACCGGCGTAGGTGCGGAAGCGCAGGCCGGCATAGGCACGGCAGATGTCGATCGGGCTGGCGCGCCAGGTGACCCGCGCCAGCAGGTCGGCATGGAAGAAGCTGCCGAAGGTGTTGCCGAGCGGCACGATGCTGCCGGTGAAGAAGCTCTCCTGCTGAGCCTCGGTCATCGTGACCCACGACTGCGCGGTCGCGAGCGGGAACGAGCGGAACAGGTGGAAGTTCTGGCTGACGCCCATGAACGGCAGCAGGCCGTTCGCGGCCGGTGGGGCCGGCATGCCCCAGCCGACGACCAGCGCCTCGACCGGCGCGCGTCCGACCCGGTTCAGCAGCAGGTCGGTCGCGGTGTTGTCGCTGATGCCCTGCATCAGCGTGGTCAGCTCGTGGACCGGGAACGGGGTGTTCGCCGGCTCGAGATTGATGATTCCGCCCGGAGCCAGCAGCCCCGAGGTCATCGCGAGGTTCTCGGTCGGCGACAGCGTGCCGTCCATGATCCCGCGCGCGACGCCGCCGACGACCCAGTTCTTGAACACCGAGCCGGTCGCGCGTGGCGCGGTCTGGTTGCGGCCGGTCAGCGTCGTGCAGCTGCCGTCCGGGTGGGCGCGTGCGACGACCATCGCGCCGTCGGTCGAGAGCGTCAGCACCCTGTCGGCGGCCTGGTCCATCGTCAGCGCCTGGTCGGCGACGAGGATCACCGTCCCGTTGAAGTTGCTGACCCCGAGCTGGGTGATCCGGGCCGGTCCCGTCCAGCGCGTCCCGAACTGCAGGAATCCGGCCGGAAATCCGGTGCCCGGCGTGTCGATCAGCGCGGTCAGCCGGATCGGGGTGTGGGAGATCGGGTCGGTGATCCGCGCGTTCGGATAGGCGTTCCGCACCGCGTTGATGAAGTTGATCGTGGTCGGCACGTCGTTGACCGCGAGCCACGACGCGTCGAAGTGCTCCAGCACCTCGGCCTCGGTCGTGGTCTCGCCGGCCGCCAGCTCGCCAAGGAACCACGCGAGCCGCGGGTTCAGCGTCCCCGGCGGCAGCTGGAACACGCCGCCCGACTGCGGGAACTGCGGAGGGATCGTGGTCTCGAAGCCGTCGGCAAAGGTCTGGGCGCGCGCGGCGAGGCACGCGAGGCCGAGCACGGCGAGGATCAGGACGCGCATCGTGGGGCTCCGGGCGGGAGGGTGCACTCCACGTCAGGCGCGAAACGCGGCCCGCGTGGCTCATCGCGGAGCCGAGATCGCCGGCGTCCCGGCGCCGGGCCGCGGCGACCGACCGCCAATCCGGCAACGGTCAGAGGTCCCGCTGCAGCGACTCGGCCTCGGCCACGCGCGCGGCGGGCGCGAGATCGGTGCGCCGGTACACCTCGAGCGCCCGGGCCGCGTGGTGCCGGGCGGCGGTCGTGTCGCCACCCGCCGCCGCGACCCGCGCGGCGATCAGGTGGATGTTGCCGAGCGGCGCGTAGTCCGGCGCGAACCCCGCTTCCGCGATCGCAATGGCGCGCGCGATGGACGAGCGCGCGGCCTCGGCATCGCCGGTGGCGAGCCGGAGGTCGGCGAGGTTCGCGAGCGGGATCGCGAAGGCGACATGATCCTCCGGCAGCACCGACTCGCGGACCGCGAGCGCCTGCTCCATCAGCGGCAGCGCGTCCGCGGGCCGGCCGGCGCCGCGCAGCAGCTGCGCGAGGTTGTTGAGCGTGATCGAGAGGCTCATCGCGGCATCCGGGAGGCTCGCCTCGAACAGGCGGATCGCCTGCCGATAGCTCGCCTCGGACTCGGCGACGCGCCCGAGCCCGTCCTCTGCGTAGGCCCGGTTGGTCAGCCGCACCGCGAGTTCCCGCGCCGGGATGCCGTCGGCGCGGGCCAGCGCGGCCTCGGCCTCGGCCCACGCGGCCTGGTACTCGCCGAGTTCGTTGAGCAGGGCCGAGTGGTCGTTGTGCGCGCTGCCGCGTCGGCGCGCGAGCGCGGGGTCGTCGCCGTAGATCGCGAGCGCCGCGCGGTAGCGGGACGCCGCGCGGTCGGTGCGACCCTCGGACCAGTCGATGCTGGCCAGCACGACCTCGGCGTCCGCGGCTTCCGGCGATCCCGGCCGCGCCAGCGCCAGCGCGCGCTCGGCCTCGGCCCGCGCGTCGGCGAGCGACTGCTGCGAGACGAAGCCGCGCGCGAGCGCGAGCCGGACGCCGGCTTCGAGCCCCGGCTGTCCGGCGAACCGATGCGCGATTTCGCCCCGGGCGCGCTCGAGCGCGGCCCGCAGCGTGGTCTCGCCGCCGCTCCGGAACGGGTCGGCCCAGCTGATCACCTCGCCGAGGAAGGCCCCGGCGGTCTCCGCGCGGGTCGCGGCCAGGCGCGCGTCGCGCGCCAGCCCTGCGGTCACGACGAGGCCCACGGCCAGGGCGATGACGGCCGCCGCCGACGCGCCGGCACCGAGCCAATGGCGGCGCACGAACTTGCGGACGCGATACCCGACGCCACCCGCGCGCGCCGTCACCGGCTCGTGCGCGAGCCAGCGCCGCAGATCGGCCGCGAGGGCCTCGACCGACGGGTACCGTCGCTCGGGTTCCGGCGCGAGCGCGCACGCGACGATCCGTTCGAGGTCGCCGCGCAGCGCTCTCCGCCAGCTCGCGACCCGGGCCGGCTCCAGCGCCAGCCGCTCGGGGTCCACGCGCGACGTGAGGCGGGTCACCGCATGGGCGTCGATCCGCGCCAGCCAGGCAGCCGGACTGGCGCCGACCGCCTCGTAGGGGAGCCGGCCGGTCAAGAGCTCGTGCAGCATCGCGCCGAGCGACCAGACGTCGCACGCGGTCGTCGGTGGCCGGCCGGCCAGCTGCTCCGGGCTGGCGTAGGCGGGCGTCATCGGCGTGAAGCCGGCGATCGTCGCGGTCGCGTCGCCGGTCAACGGTCGGGCGATGCCGAAGTCGAGCAGCCGCGGCGCGCCGTGGCGATCGACCAGCACGTTCGAGGGCTTGAGGTCGCGGTGCACGACCAGCGCCCGATGCGCGACCGCGACCGCGTCGAGCACGCCGAGGAACAGTCGCACCCGCTCGGCGGGATCGAGGTGTTGCTCACGGCACCAGCGATCGATCGGCAGCCCGTCGACGTACTCCATCACGACGTAGGGCTGGCCGGCTTCGGTGGTGCCGCCGTCGATCACGCGCGTGATCGACGGATGCTCGAGGCTGGCGAGGATCCGGCGCTCGGACTCGGCGCGGCGCCGCGCGTCGGGATCGCCGAGGACGCCGGCGGCGATCTTGATCGCGACCCTCTGCTCGTATTCACCATCGGCGCGCTCGGCGAGCCACACCCGACCCATGCCGCCGGCGCCGATCGGGGCGAGGAGGCGCCAGGGTCCGATCTTGCGGGGCGTGTCCGGCTCGACCGGGAGCGCCGGCGCTTCGAGGAAGTCGGCGCTGGCCGCATGCGCGGCGAGCAGCGAGTCAACTTCGGTCCGCAAGGCCGCGTCCCCGGCCGTCTCGTCGGCAATGAAGGCCCCGCGGTCCTCGGGCGCGCGGTCGAGCGCGCCCTCGACGATCGCGAGCGCGCGCGCCGTCCGCGGATGCGCGGCCGGTGCGTCGCGGCGGGCAACGGACCCGGACGCAGCGGCGTCCGCCGGGTCGTCCGACGGATTTCGGCTTCCGCGCGACGACCCGCTCACTCGAATCCGCCGAGCGCTTCGCCGCCGAAGACCCAGTCCTGCAGCGAGACGCCGTGGTTCAGCGCCACCAGTCGCACGGTGCCGCCCGGGGTGGCCACCAGCGCGTGGCGGAAACCGGGCGCGAGGCCCTCGATCGTGACCGTGTAGGTGCTCACCGGTGCCTCGATCGCGCCGTCGACGACGATCAGGTCGAAGGCGTCCCCGGCGGACGGGGCGTAAGGCTCGATGAAGCGGACCCGCAGCGTGCCGCGCGGGCGGAAGTTGTCTGTCACCCGGAGTTGCGAGTGCCCGCTCACGGGCGCCAGCCCGGCGATCGCAAGCCGGGTCTCGACCTCCGGTGCACCAAACTGGTTTTCCTGCGACAGACGTCCTTCGATCACCAGGGCTCCCACCGGCGCGCCGACCGTCAGGATCCCGCGATGATCGACCAGCGCGGCGCGCACGCGACCGATGCCTTCGAGTCCGCCGAATCCGTTGACGTAGAGGGTAGCGCCGCCGCGATCGACGAGTGCGTCGTCCGACCCGAGCGCGATCGTGCCGTGGAACGGGCCGGTGTCGGCGCGATGGTCGAGCGTTCCGTCCGGGACCGCGATGCGGCCGGTCCCCTGGATCGTGAATCCGTCGAGCGCTGCGGTGCCGGGCCCGGGCTGCTTTCGCAGCAATCCGTCGAGTCGGACCTGTGGACTCGAGCCTCCGACGATCCGCGCACCGCTGGCCACGGCGACGGTGCCGCCCGCCGGCGTCCGCAGTACGCCCGACACGACGAGGTCCCCGGCATCGACGGCCAGCACGCCCGGATTGACGAGCGTGACGCCATCGAGCAGCTTGGGCCCGGGACAGGTCAGGCGGACCATGCCGTCGTTGCGGATCAGTCCGAAGGCGAGGCGTCCGCCGCACCATTCGAACAGCGCCGGCGGAAAGTCGATCACCGCCGCGGCGACGTCGCCAGGCAGCGTGGTCTGACCGAGCAGCGTGCCGCCGGCGACGAGGCGCACGTGGCCGGCGCCGGACCCGGTGGTGACGAACGGCTGGCTGGCGCCGGCCGCCGGCGTGAGCCGGACGACCGCGCCGTCGCCGATCACGAAGCTGGCGCCGCTCGCGAGTTCGAACCGGCCTGGGACGGCCTCGAAGTCGGCGTCGACGCCATCGACCCGCGCGAGCAGGAACTCGCCCTGGGCGACCTCGATCGTCCCCGGATGCGGGGCCGCGTGGCCGTCGTTGCGCCACCGTCCGCCGAGCGTGGCGACGCCCGGGCCGATCTTGCGCACGATGCCCTCGTTGACGATCCGTCCGGTGCCCACCGCGGTCATCGCCGCGTTGCCTTCGAGCTCGATCACGGCCGGGACCGCGCCGCCGCTGCGGTTGATCAGCGATGTCGGGCCGCCGACGTTGAAGTCGAGACGCCCGCCCGAGCGGAGCCGCAGGGTATCGACATTGGTGACCTCGAGCGCCAGCACGCCGACCTGCCCCGGCACCTCGACGAGCCCGACGTTGCGAGGAAACCCGCCGCCGTTGACGCCGCCCCGCAGCAGGCCGCCGGCCCAGTGACCGCCTTCGAATCCAACCGTCATCGCGCCGCGGAACTCGAGCGAGCCGGTCGGCGTGAGGTCGATCCGCCCGGTCGCCCACGGATTCGGGGGCGCGGGGCTGTTCTGGTTGTCGAGCAGGACTTCGTGCTGGATCACCGCGATGTCGCCGATGCCCGGCGTGCCGGCGGCGAAGGCGCAGGTATTGGTCGGGGTGCACCAGTACTGGCCGTTCTGGACCGACGGCATGACCGCGGCATGGCCGGCGGCGCTCGCGACCAGCGCGAGCAGCGACACCCACCTCGGGGACGACGACGGGGACATGGCAGGGCTCCGGGCAGCCGCAGGGAGCGGCCTTCCCCGGTCCCCTGCGCAGGAACGGGGCGCGATGTCTCAGCGGCGGCGCGATCGCCCCGCCGGCGCGCGACCGGTCTTCAGCGCGGCCCGGCCGTTGCCGCTGCGACGTCCCGGATCGCCTCGATCCGGGCCGCGCAGCGGCGCGTCAGCGGCGACGCCCGGCCGACGATCCGGGCGAGCGCCTCGCCGGCGCGGCGGATCTCCGGTTCGCCGTCGGCCTCGCCGATCGCGGCGCGGGCATGGCCGAGCAGGCAGCGCGTGTTCCAGACCAGCGGGTGGTCGTCGCCGAGCGCCCGCACGCGGCCGGCGAGGGACTGCTCGAGCGACCCGAGGGCCTCGCGCGGTCGACCCGACCGGATCAGGGCGTCGCCGAGCATCGCGCGGGCGTAGGCGAGGTTGCGCTCCTCGTCCGGCAGCGACGCGGCGCGTTCGACGATCGGCACGAGCAGGGCGGCGGCTTCGCCCGGTCGCCGCTGCTCGATCAGCAGATGGGCGAGATTGGCCGCGGTCGATAGCGTGTCGGGATGGGCGTCGCCGAGACCCTCCCGCTGGCCGCGGAGCACGCGATCGAACAGGGCCTCGGCCTCGGTCGCGCGGCCGGCCATGTCGAGGACCGTGGCGAGGTTGCTCTCGGCGCGGGCCACGCGCGGATGCCGGGGGCCCAGGCCCGCGGCGAGCTCGTCGATCGCCTCGCGGTGCAGCGCGATGGCTTCCTCGATCCGGCCCTGTTCGCCCCGGACCACCGCGAGGTTGTTGAGCGCCTGGCCGAGCGAGGGCGCGTCGCGCGGCTCGAGCCGCTGGAGGATCCCGATCGCCCGCCGCGCCGAGGTCTCGGCGGCCGCGAGGTCGGTCGTGAACTGGCGCATCGCGCCGCGCCCGATCTCGATCTGCGCGAGCAGCCGGAGGGCCTCGGCGTCGCGGCGTGGGCCGAGCAGGGCGAGGGCTTCGGCATAGTGCGCGAGCGCCGCCGCATGATCGCCGGCGGCATCGAGGACCACCGCGAGCACGCGCCGCGCCTCGGCGCGCGCGATCGCGTCGCGCTCGTCGAGATCGGCGAGCGCCATCGCGAGGCGGGCCTCCTCCTCGGCGACCCCGAGCACGCCGAGGCGCGCATAGGCGAGCGCCAGCGTGCCGTGCAGCGCGAGCGCGACGGCCGGGCTTTCGGTCGGTCGCGTCCGGAGCTCGCGCCGGGCGGCGTCGAGCAGGTCGACGGCGGACGCGGCGCGCGCGACGTTCGCCGACTCGGATTCGACCAGCATGCCCTGCAGCAGCGACAGCGTGTCGCGCGCCGCATTCCGCTCGAGCCGGGCCACGCGCGCCTGGTGCCACGAGAACGCGGTGGTGCCGGCGAGCAGCAGCGTGACGGCGCCCACCGTGAGCGCGGCGGCCCAGCGGCGCTGCACGAACCGGACGAGGCGGTACAGCGGGGTCGCGTCGCGGGCGAGGACCGGGCGCTGCTCGAGCACGCGCCGCAGGTCGTCCCCGAGGGCCGCCGCGCTGCGGTAGCGATGTTCGGGGCGTTCCGCGCGCGCCTTCGCGATCACGTGCAGGAGGTCGCGCGGGAAGCGGCGTGGCTCGGCCGGGCGCGCCCGGGAGCGCCGGTCGGCCCGCGCGTGGCGGCTCCGTTCGCGCGCGGCGCCCTGCCGGTGACGAGCTCCTCGAGCACGACGCCGAGCGAGTAGATGTCGCTGCGCGTGTCGACCGGTCCGCCCTGTCGCTGCTCGGGACTCGCGTAGGCCGGGGTCAGGGCCACCTGGTTCACCGCGGTCGCGTCGCCGGACCCCGGACCGAGCAGACGGGCGATGCCGAAATCGAGCAGCTTGGGCACGCCGTGGGCATCGACGAGGATGTTCGATGGCTTGATGTCGCGATGGACCACGAGCTGCGAGTGCGCGAACTCGACCGCCTCGACGATCGGCGTCAGCAGCCGCAGCACGCCGCGCCAGTCGAGGCGCCGCTCGGCGACATGCCGGTCGAGCGTCGGACCGTCGATGCGTTCGAGCACGAGGTACGCGAGCCCCGGACCGCCGACACCGGCATCGAGCAGCTGGGCGATGTTCGGGTGCGACAGCCGGGCGACGATGTCGCGCTCGCGGGCGACCCGGCGCGCCGCGTCGGCACCCGGAATCGCGATGATCTTGATCGCGACCGGCCGGTCGTGGGCGCCATCGCGGCGGCGTCCCGCCCAGACTTCGCCCATTCCGCCCTCGCCGAGCAGATGCTCGAGCCGGTAGGGGCCGATCGCCATGCCCGCCGCCGGCATCCAGTCCGCGGCGGGTCGATCGAGGCGCGGATCGGAGCTGGCGTCGATCGCGAGCAGGCGCTCGACCGCGCTGGCCAGGGCCGCGTCGTCCTCGCGGAGTCGCGCGAGCGCCGCGGCCTGCGCGGCCGGCTCGAGTTCGAGCAGCCGTTCGAACCAGGCGACGGCCGCGCTGGATCGGTCCGGGTCGCTCACCGGTCCCGCTCCTCGTCGCCGAGCGCGTCGAGCAGGAAGGCCCGCGCGACCCGCCAGTCCCGATCGAGCGAGGCCCGGGAGCGTCCGAGCATCTCCGAGATCTCATCGAACGGAAGGCCGCCGAAGTAGCGGAGCTCCACGAGCGCGGCCTTGTCGGCCGAGAATGCGGCCAGGCGCTCGAGCGCCTGGTCGAGGGCGATCAGATCGAGCCCCGGCCCCGGGGTCGACACGTCCTCGGCGTCACGCAGGGTCCATCTCGGGCGCTTCGCCGCATGCCGACGGCGGGCCGCATCGACCAGCACCTGGCGCATCACGCGCGCGGCGCCGGCGAGGAAGTGCGCGCGATCGCGCCAGTCGCCGTGGCGCCCGCTCCCGGCCAGCCGCAGCCAGGCCTCGCTGACCAGCGCCGTCGTCTGCAGCGTGAGGTCCGGATCGCGCTCGCGCGCGAGCAGGCGACGGGCCCGCTTCCGCAGGTCGGCATAGGCCCCCGCGATGAGCTGGTCGAAGGCGTCCCGGTCGCCGTTCCGCCAGCGCCGCAGCAGCAGTGCCGCGTCGTCGGCGTCGCGCGTCTCCGGTTCGGCGCCACGATCCGGCGCGGTCGGCTGCATCGGCGTCATCCCAGCGCCCGGAACAGGAAGGCCCGCGCGACTTCCCAGTCGCGCTGCGCGGTCGCGCGCGAGATGCCGAGGATCCCCGCGATCTCGACCATCTCGAAGCCGGCGAAGTAGCGCAGCTCGACCACCCGCGCCTTGCGCGCGTCGGCGGCCTCGAGCTCGGCGAGCGCCTGGTCGAGTGCGACGAGGTCGATCTCGAGCGGTGGCGTCGCCGCGTCGATCCGGGTCAGCGTGATCCGCTCGCGCCCGCCGCCGCGCTTGGCCGCCTCGCGCTCGCGCGCGTGGTCGACCAGCACCTGGCGCATGCGCCGCGCGGCCAGCGCGAAGAAGTGGCGGCGGTCGTGGGCGGCGTCGATCAGCCCGTCGTCGAAGCGCAGCCAGGCCTCGTGCAGCAGCGCGGTCGGGGTCAGCGTATGCGACGGGCCCTCGCCCGACATGATCCTCGCGGCGACGCGCCGCAGCTCGCCGTAGACCACCGGCAGCAGCGCGGCGTCGGCGGCCCGATCGCCCGCCGCGGCCGCGCGCAGCAGGCGCGTGATCTCGCCGGGTGCCGGCGCGTCGGATCGGTCGGCGGCCATGCGCGAAGCCTAACCCCCGCCGCTTCCGGTCGCGCTGCGGCGGCGCGGAATCCAGCGCCGTTCGTCGGCGGGGCGGCGCCGTGACCATCGGCACGGGCGGCCTAATGCGAACCTCGCAATACTGCGCGTCATGGAAGACCACGCGGCCGACGTCGAGGTCCTGCGCCGCAAGTTCGAACGCGAACTCGCGGCCGGGACCGTCGCACTGGTGCTGCTCGCGATCCTCGCCGAGGCGCCGGGTCCGATGTACGGCTACGAGATCGCCAAGCGGGTCGAGCGCGCGGCCGCGGGCCACGGGCCGCCGGTCGGCGGCAAGCAGAGCGCGCTGTACGCGGTGCTGCGCGGCCTGCACGCCGCGGGCCTGCTCGACAGCCACATCGAACCCTCGGACGCGGGGCCGCCGCGCCGCTACTACCGGATCACCGACCTCGGTCGCGCGACGCTCGCCGAATGGCGTCGCACCTGGATCGAGACCACCACCTTCGTCGACGCCATCCTGGGAGCACGCCCGTGAGCGACCGCCTGCCGACCACCCTGCCGGAATACCTCGCCGCGATCCGCGCCGCGCTCGCCGGCGCCGACAAGGCGCTGGTGCAGGACGCCCTCTACGACGCCGAGGAGCACGTGCGCGGCGAGATGGCCGCGAACCCCGGCGTGCCCGAGGCCGACCTGCTGGCGCGGATCGCGTCGAGCTACGGCTCGCCCGAGGAGATCGCGGCGATCTACCGCGACACCGAGATCAAGGTCCAGCGCGCGCTGCGGCCGCCACCGGCGCCGCCGGCGCGCTCGCCCTGGCAGCGGTTCTTCGGCATCGCGCTCGATCCGCGCGCGTGGGGCGCGCTCGTGTACCTGCTGCTGTCGCTGCTGACCGGCGTGCTGTACTTCACCGTGGTCGCGACCGGGCTGTCGCTGTCGGCCGGGCTCGCCGTGCTGATCGTCGGCCTGCCGTTCTTCCTGCTGTATCTCGGCCTCGTGCGCGTGCTGTCGCTGCTCGAGGGCCGGATCGTCGAGGGCCTGCTCGGCGAGCGCATGCCGCGCCGGCCGGCCAGCGCCCGCCGGGACCTGCCGTTCCTCGAGCGCATCGTCGCGATGCTGAAGGACCCGCGCACCTGGCTGACGCAGCTCTACATGATGCTGCTGCTGCCGCTCGGCGTCGCGTACTTCATCGTCGCCTTCGGCGGGCTGGCCACGGCGCTGGCGCTGTTCTTCGGGCCGCTCGCGGCGTGGTGGCTGGACGGCCGGTCGGGGCTCTACCTCGATGGCGCGCTGGTGGCGCCGGCCGGCCTGATGGCGCCGGTCGCGATGGCGGCGGGTCTGCTGCTGGGCGTCGTCGTGCTGCACCTCGCGCGCGCGCTCGGCGTGGTCCACGGCGCGATCGCGAAGCACCTGCTGGTCGAGTCCGCGCCCTGACCCGAGGCCTTGTCGCCGCATCGCGCGATCAGGGCGACTCGAAGCCGTTGCGGAACAGGTCGTCGGCGATCGCGCAGCGCGAGAACTCGGACGTGGCGAGGTCCGTGGTCGTGACCAGGGTCGCGGTGACGAAGCCGCCGGTGAGCCGGGTCGCGGTCGTCAGCGTTGCCTGTCCGGTCCCGCTCGCGTTGGTGCTCGCGGACGTGCGCCCGAGGAACTCGCCACTGCCGCCATGGCCCGACGGGTGGCACTCGCGGAGCGCATAGAAGTCCACGGCGAAGGTCCGGCTCGCGGCGGATTCGACCGTGGCCGAGAGCCGGGTCTGCGAGGTGTTCCCCAGCCACTCGGCGCGCACGGTCACCGGGAAGTTCAGCAGCGTGTTCGGGCCCTGGTCGGCATCGAGCGGATCATTCGGGGTCACGCCCTGCACGCCGTTGACCGCGAGATCGATGCCGAGTCCGACATTGTCGACGATCAGGTTGCGGACGATCTGGACGCCCTGCGGGCCGGAGGTGTCGAGTGCCGGCCCGCTCAGCAGGACCCCGGCCCCGCCGTTGCCGTAGATCCAGTTCGCGCCGAGATCGGTCGAGAGCTGGCCGATGTCGTGAAAGCGGCCGCTCCGGACGTGGATGCCGTGGCGACCGTTCGGGACCGGCACGACCAGCACGCTCTGGCCGATGTAGTTGCCGATGATCTGGTGGCCTTCGCCCGACTCGATGACGACGCCGTCCTGCGTGTTGCCGGAGATGATGTTGCCGCGCCAGATCCCGCTCGGATTGGTGCCGCCGATGCGGACGTTCTGCGGATTGCCGGCCGGGTTGCTGACGACGATGCCATCGAGGTTCGGCAGCGGCGTGATCGCATCGGCGGTGGTGCCGATCAGGTTGCCCTCGACCACGACGTCGTCGGCGTTCACGAAGAGTCCGGTGCCGGCGTTGCCCGAGATCAGGTTGCGGTCCGCCGGCGTGCTGCCGCCGATCCGGCAGCGCGCGCCGAGCACGCTCGGACCGAGCGTGGAGCCGAGCGTGGTCGGATAGCCGGTCGTGCCGGCCGGATTCGTGCCGATGAAGTTGCCCGCGATCACGCAGTCGGTGCCGCCCGCGGTCACGTTGATCTGGCTCGGCCGGAAGCGGTTGATCGCGAGGCCCCGGATCGTCGATCCCGAACTGCCGACCAGCAGCGTGAGTCCCTGGACGCCGGTCGCGAACGGCGTCGCCGGCCGCAGCTCGATCCGGATCACCGCGTTGGTCGCGCGCGGCATCGTGTTGACCGCGCTGCCGGGCTGGGTGTACCCGTCGATCGTCACCGGCCCGTTGATGCCGGGCAGGCTCGAGAGGACCTGGATCGAGTGCGGCCCGGTGCCGGGAATGTTGAACGCGATCGTGTCGGCGCCGGCGGCGGCATTCGCGTCGAGGATCGCCTGGCGCAGCGATCCCGGCCCCGAGTCGTTGGTGTTGGTGACGGTGAACGTCGCGGCGCGCGCCGTGTCGGCGGCGGCAAGGAGCGCGAGGAAGACGGCGGTCGTTCCGAGGAAGGCGGTGAGGCGGGACATGGCTGGGCTCCGGCGTGGCCCGATTCGAAGCGTAAGATGCGGCCAGGACCGGACACGCCCGGCCGCCTCGCGCCGGGATGCGGGCCTGAGCCGCCGGAGCTCAGGCCCGTGGCACCCGGGTCAGTCGCCCGGCGCCAGCTTGTCCCACAGGAAGGTATAGGCCAGCGACTGCATGAAGGCGGCCTGCTGGTTGTTGGCCGCGCCGCCGTGGCCGCCCTCGATGTTCTCGTAGTAGTAGACCCGGTGCCCCTGCGATTCGAGCAGCGCGGTCATCTTGCGGGCGTGGCCGGGATGGACGCGGTCGTCGCGGGTCGAGGTCGTGATCAGCACCGGCGGGTACTTCGCGTCCGGCCGGACGTTGTGGTAAGGCGAGTAGCGCTTCAGGAACGCCCACTCGGCGGGGTCGTCGGGATTCCCGTACTCGCCCATCCACGACGCGCCGGCGAGCAGCGTGTGGTAGCGGCGCATGTCGAGCAGCGGCACCTGGATCACGATCGCGCCGAAGAGCTCGGGGTAGGTCGTCAGCATGTTGCCGGTCAGGAGCCCGCCGTTGCTGCCGCCCTGCGCGCCGAGATGGGCCGGCGAGGTGATCCTGCGGTCGATCAGGTCGCGCGCGACCGCGGCGAAATCCTCGAAGGCCTTGTGGCGGTTGGCCTTGAGCGCGGCCTGGTGCCAGCGCGGGCCGAACTCGCCGCCGCCGCGGATGTTCGCGACGACCCAGACCCCGCCGCGCTCGAGCCAGGCCGTGCCGGCGGTCGGGTTGTAGCCGGGCAGCATCGGAATCTCGAAGCCGCCGTAGCCGAACAGCAGCGTCGGGTTGCGGCCGTCGAGGACGAGGCCCTGTCGGTGGACGATGAAGTACGGCACGCGGGTGCCGTCGTCGGAGGTCGCGAAGTGCTGCGCGACGGTGAGGCCCGAGGCGTCGAAGAAGGCCGGCAGGGCCTTGAGCTTCTCGGGCGCGCCGCCGCCGACGCGCCCGAGCGACAGCGTGCTCGGCGTCAGGTAGTCGCTGACCGTCATCCAGTAGTCGTCGCCGTCGACGGCGTTGAACGGCGCGACCGCGACGGTGCCGAACTCGGGCGCGCCGGCGAGCCGGGTGCGGGTCCAGCCGCCCGGCCCATGGGTCGCGACGTAGACCCGGTTGCGGACGTTGTCGAGCTCGTTGACCAGCACGTGGTTGCGGGTGCCGGCGAAGCCGACCAGCGACTTCGTCGGCGAGGGCTCGAACAGCATCTCGAACTCGCGCTTGCCGGCGAGGAAATCATCGAAGCGGGTGACCAGCAGCGCGCCGGCCGGCCAGGTGCGCCCGCCGACGGTCCAGTCGCTGCGCAGCTCGAGCATCAGCCACTCGCGGTGCCACGCGAGGTTCGCGTCGTCGGGCTTGTCGAAGCGGACCTTCTCGCCGTCCTTCAGCAGGAAGACCTCGGAAGTCCAGAAGGTCGTGCCGACGCGGACCACCTCGCGCTCGAAGCCCGGGGTGTGGTCGCGGAACGCGCCGACCGAGACGTGCTCGGCGAGACCCTCGTGGACGACCTCGGCCGAGGCGAGCGGCGTGCCGCGACGCCAGCGCTTCGCGATCCGCGGGTAGCCCGAGTTGGTCATCGAGCCAGGCCCGAAGTCGGTCTGCACGAACACCGTGTCGCGGTCGATCCAGCCCAGGCCGCCCTTGGCCTCGGGCAGGAAGAAGCCGCCCTCGACGAAGCGCCGCTCGACGAGGTCGAACTCGCGGACGACGGTCGCATCGGCGCCGCCGCGGGACAGCGACACGAGGCAGTGGCGGAACTCGGGCCGCAGGCAGCTCGCGCCGCGCCAGACCCAGTTCTCGCCCTCGGCCTTGCCGAGCGCGTCGAGGTCGATCACGACATCCCAGGCGGGCTCCGGCTTGCGGTACTCGGCAAGCGTGGTCCGACGCCAGAGGCCGCGCGGGTTGTCCGCGTCGCGCCAGAAGTTGTAGAGGAACCCCCCCTGCTCGTAGACCGCCGGGATGCGCGCGGTCGAGTCGAGGTTCGCCCGGATCCGGGCCTCGAGGGTCCGGAACGCGTCGGACTCGGCCAGCGCCGCGATGGTCCGCGCATTGCGCTCGCGGGCCCAGTCGAGCGCCTTCGGATCCTCGACACCCTCGAGCCACAGGAAGGGATCGTCCGGCATCTCGGCCACGGCCGGTGCGGTCCCGGGCGTTTCGGCCGGGGACTCGGTCTGCTCGGTGCTGGCGCAGGCCGCGAGCGCGAGGGTCAGCGCGGCGGTCATGACGGATCGGATCATGACGGAACTCCGGATCGGGTGAGCTGCCGAGGCTAGCCGGTTGCGGGAGGCGCAGGGTAGGCCGGAAGTCACGGTCGCGCGCGACCGGCCCCGGACGGATGCCGGCGAGCCCGATCCCTCAGTGGCGGCCGTGCGCGGCGAGGAAGAGATCCAGCACTGCGCCGATGTGCGCCTCGACGTCGGGATCGGCGGTCCCCGCACCGCAGCCCCAGAGCGCGCGGTCGATCAGCTCGCCCTTGAGCAGCACGAGCAGGTGCAGCGCGGCGCGTTCGGGATCGGCCATCGCGAGCTCCCCGCGACGGCCGAGTTCGGCCAGCATCGCCGCGCATTCGCGCCGCACGCGTGCCGGGCCCGCCTCGAAGAACACCGGTCCCAGCTCCCCGGCGAGACGCGCGTCCGCCGCGAGCATCCGCACCGCCGCGATCGACTCGGGACTCGTGACCATCGCGACGAAGGCGCGCGCGACCCGCTCGAGATGGCGTCGCGCGCCGGCGCGGCCGCGCAGCACGAAGACCTCGTGCGGCAGGTAGCCCTCGGCGGCCGCGCGCACGGCTTCCCGGAACAGGCCGGGCTTGTCGCCGAAATGGCTGTACACCGTGAGCTTCGAGACGCCCGCCGCCTCGGCCACCGCCTCCATGCTGGTGGCCTCGTAGCCGTTCGCGACGAACAGGTCCTTGGCGGCGGCCAGGATCGCCGCGCGCTTGCCGGGGTCCTTGGGACGTCCGACGGAGCGGGCGGGCGCGTCGCCGCTCCGGCGCTTCGACGCCGGCTGGCGGGCCATCGGGGGGGTGCGGGTCGGCGGCGCGGGCTTCATGGGGCGATCGTAATAGTGGACTTGTCGGTACACAAACAATACGATACCCGTCGGTACATTAATCGCCCGTCCGAGGTCCCCGCCGATGGATGCCCTGCGCGAGCCGCGCCCCCACGAGCGCCGGAAGGCCGTCGTCCCCGTGCTCGCCGCGCTGGCACTCGCCGCCTGCGGCGGTGGCGAGGTCGAGCCGCCGCCGCGCCCCGCGATCGTCGTCCAGCCCCAGCCCGCGACCGCGGGCCTGCTCGACACCTACGCCGGCAGCCTGCGCGCACGCCACGAGAGCGCACTCGCGTTCCGCGTCGGCGGCAAGGTGGCGCGCCGGCTGGTCGACGTCGGCGATCGGGTTCGTGCCGGCCAGGTGCTGGCCGAACTCGACCGGACCGATCTCGATCTCGAGGTCGGTGCCGCGGCGGCTGCGCTCGCGAGCGCCGAGGCCGACGCGCAGCTCGCGGCCTCGGAGCTCGCGCGCCACGAGGAGCTGCACGCGCGTCGCCTGATCAGCCAGAGCGCACTCGACGCGCGGCGCAACGCCGACGCCGCGGCGAAGGCGCGGGTGAGCCAGGCCCGGGCCGCGCTCGAGGCGGCGCGCAACGCGGCCGGTTACGCGGCGCTTCGCGCGCCGGCGGGCGGTGTCGTGACCGAGGTGGCGGCCGAAGCAGGTCAGGTCCTCGCGGCCGGCGCGCCGGTCGTGACCGTCGCGCAGACCGACGAGATCGAGGCGCTGATCAATGTTCCTGAGGGGCGGGTCGGCGCCTTCCGGCCGGGCCTGCCGGCGCGCGTGGTGCTGTGGGCCGAGCAGGACCTCGAACTCACCGGCCAGGTGCGCGAGATCGCGCCCGAGGCCGATCCGCGCACGCGCACCTATGACGTGCGGGTCGCGGTCGAGGACCTGCCGCCGTCGGCGCAGCTCGGGATGACCGCGCGCGTCGTGCTCGCCGGCGACGCCGGCGGCTCGCTCGGCGTGCCGCTGTCGGCCGTCACCGAGGTCGATGGGCGGGCCAGCGTCTGGCGCGTCGACCCCGCGCGCCTGACGGTCGCTCCGGTGCCGGTCGAGGTCGCGATGTGGCGCTCGGACGCGGCGCTGCTCGCTTCCGGCGTCGAGGCCGACGACTGGATCGTCGCGGTCGGCGTCCACCGGCTCGTGGCGGGCCAGCCGATCCGGCCGATCGACCGCCGCAACCGCCCGGTCGAACTGCGCTGATCCCGATGCTCAGGTCGCTCGCGATGGCGGCGCTCGCGCCGGTCCTGGTGGCGCAGGGACTGGCCGTGCGCCGTCGCGCCCTGCGGCTGCCGGAGGCGGCGGGTCCGCGGGCCGGATCGGTGGGGCGCGGACCGCGCTTCGGCCTGCTCGTGCTCGGCGATTCGGCCGCGGCCGGCGTCGGCGCGGCGACCCAGGACGAGGCGCTGGTCGGCCAGCTGCGCGACCGCATTGCGCAGCAGCACCGGGTGGACTGGCGGCTGCTCGCCACCATCGGCCACACCGCGGCCGACGCCGTTCGCGCGCTCGCGGCGCTCGATGACTTCCGCATCGACGGCGCGGTGACCTCGGTCGGCGTCAACGACGTCGTCGCGCGCACGCCGGTCCCGCGCTTCCGGCGCACGGTCGGCGACCTGGTCGAGGCGCTGCGTCGGCGCGGCGCGCGCGGCATCGTGCTGTCGGGCGTCCCGCCGATGGGCCGCTTCCCGCTGCTGCCGCAGCCGCTGCGGCGCGTCCTCGGCGACCGCGCCGACGAGCTCGACGCCGTGCTCGCGGAGGTCGCGCGCGCATGCGGCGCGACGCACCTGCCGATGCGCTTCGCCGGCGGGCTCGGCCCCGAGCACCTGGCCGCGGACGGCTTCCATCCCGGCCCCGCCATCTACCGCGCATGGGCCGCCGCGGCGCACGACGCGCTGCTTGGAACCGCGGCCGCGCCTGGCCGCTCCGAAGGGGGTCCCCGGTGAGCCGCGTCAATCTGTCCGAGTGGGCGCTGCGCAACCGCGGCATCGTCCTCTACTTCATGCTCGCGCTCGCGGTCATCGGCGCGTGGTCGTACACGCGGCTGGGCCAGTCCGAGGATCCGCCGTTCACGTTCAAGGTCATGGTGGTCCAGACCTTCTGGCCCGGCGCGACCGCGGACCAGATCCAGCAGCAGATCAACGAGCGCATCGAGACCACGCTGATGGAGACCGGCCAGTACGAGTTCGTGCGCTCGTACGCGCGCCCGGGCGAGTCGACCGTGCTGTTCCTCGCGCGCGACGCGCTGCACTCGCGCGAGCTGCCGGAGCTCTGGTACCAGATCCGCAAGAAGGTCGGCGACATGCGCCACGAGCTGCCGGCCGGCATCGTCGGGCCGTTCTTCAACGACGAGTTCGGCGACACCTTCGGCAACATCTACGCGCTGTCGGGCGACGGCTTCAGCTATGCCGAGCTCAAGGACTACGCGCGGCGCGTGCAGCTCGAGCTGCTGCGCGTGCCCGACGTCGCCAAGGTCGAGCTGATCGGCCTGCAGGACGAGCGGGTCTGGATCGAGCTGTCGAACGCGAAGGTCGCGACGCTCGGCGTGCGCTTCGACGAGGTGCTCGCGGCGCTGGCGGCGCAGAACGCGGTCGCCCCGGCCGGCTTCTTCGAGACCGGCAGCGATCGCATCTACCTGCGCCCCAGCGGGCCCTTCGACTCGATCGAGTCGATCGAGAACCTCGCGATCCGCGCCGGCGACCGGGTGTTCCGCCTCGCCGACGTCGCCGAGGTGCGCCGCGGCTTCGCCGACCCGCCGCAGCCGCGGATGCGCTTCAAGGGCGAATCGGTGATCGGCCTCGGCGTGTCGATGGCGAAGGGCGGCGACATCATCCGCCTCGGTCGGGCGCTGGACGCCAACCTCGCGCGGATCCAGTCGCAGCTGCCGGTCGGGCTCGAGCTCAGGCAGGTGGCCAACCAGCCGCGCGCCGTGCGGTCGTCGATCAACGAGTTCCTGAAGGTGCTGGCCGAGGCGGTGACGATCGTGCTCGTCGTCAGCTTCTTCAGCCTCGGGTTCCGCACCGGCCTCGTCGTCGCGCTGTCGATCCCGCTGGTGCTGGCGATGACCTTCGCGGGGATGCACCTGTTCGGCATCGGCCTCCACAAGATCTCGCTCGGGGCGCTGATCCTCGCGCTCGGCCTGCTGGTCGACGACGCGATCATCGCGGTCGAGATGATGGCGCGGAAGCTCGAGGAAGGCCTCGACCGGATGCGCGCGGCGGCCTTCGCGTGGAACAGCACCGCGTTCCCGATGCTGACCGGCACGCTGGTCACCGCGGCCGGCTTCCTGCCGATCGCGACCGCGGCCTCGAACACCGGCGAGTACACCCGCTCGATCTTCCAGGTGGTCGCGCTGTCGCTGGTCCTCTCGTGGATCGTCGCGGTCGTGTTCACGCCGTACCTCGGCTGGCACCTGTTGCCCGCCGCGCCAAGTGCCGGCGCGCGCCACGGCGGCGGGCACGCAAATCCCTACGGCAAGCCGTTCTACCGCAGGCTGCGCGCGCTGATCGAGCGCTGCGTCGAGCGCCGCTGGCTGGTGATCGGAATGACCGCAGCCGCGCTCGCGGTCTCGCTCGCCGGCTTCGGCCTCGTCCAGCAGCAGTTCTTCCCGGCCTCGACCCGGCTCGAACTGCTGGTCGACCTGAAGCTCCCGGAAGGCAGCTCGCTCGAGGCGACCGACGCGGCCGCGAAGCGGCTCGAGGCGATGCTGGCCGACGATCCCGATGTCGAGAACTTCGTGACCTACGTCGGCTCGGGCTCGCCGCGCTTCTACCTGCCGCTCGACCAGCAGCTGCCGCAGCCGAGCTTCGCGCAGTTCGTCGTGCTGGCCCGCGACATCGAGGCCCGCGAGCGCGTCCGCGCCCGGCTGATCGAGCGCTTCGACGGCCCGGACTTCACCGACCTGCGCGGCCGCGTGCTCAGGCTCGAGAACGGTCCGCCGGTCGGCTATCCGCTCCAGTTCCGGGTCGAGGGCGAGGACATCCCGACGATCCGCGCGTACGCGCGTCAAGTGGCGGACCTGCTGCGGGCCAATCCGCACGTCGCCAACGTGCACCTCGACTGGGACGAGCCCTCGAAGGTGATCCGGCTCGCGATCGACCAGGAACGCGCGCGGGTGCTCGGGGTCAGCTCGCTCGACGTCGCCAACCTGCTGCAGTCCTCGCTGACCGGCCGCGCGATCAGCGAGTTCCGCGAGGCCGACGAGCTGATCCCGATCGTGCTGCGCGGGCCCGGGGACGAGCGCGCGGCGCTGGACCTCCTGGGCAGCCTCGCGGTACCGACCGCCTCCGGGCGCGCGGTGCCGCTGGCGCAGATCGCGCGGATCGAGTACGGCTTCGAGGATGGCCTGATCTGGCGCCGCAACCGCCTGCCGACGATCACGGTGCGCGCCGACGTCTACGGCACGCGCTTCCAGCCGGCGACGATCGTGAAGCAGCTCGAGCCCGGGCTCGCGCGGATCCGGGCCGAGCTGCCGCCCGGCTACCTGCTCGAGGTCGGCGGCACCGTCGAGGAGTCGGCGCGCGGCGCGAAGTCGGTCGCCGCCGGGGTGCCGCTGTTCGTGCTGGTGGTCACGACGCTGCTGATGCTGCAGCTGAAGAGCTTCTCGCGCGTCGCGATGGTCTGGCTCACCGCGCCGCTCGGGATCATCGGCGTGGTCGCGTTCCTGCTGCTGCTCGGGCGGCCGTTCGGCTTCGTCGCGATGCTCGGCACGATCGCGCTCGCCGGGATGATCATGCGCAACTCGGTGATCCTGGTCGACCAGATCGAGCAGGACATCGCCGCCGGCGCGAGCCGCTTCGACGCCATCGTCGGCGCGACGGTCCGCCGCTTCCGGCCGATCGTGCTGACCGCGCTGGCCGCGGTGCTGGCGATGATCCCGCTGTCGAGGAGCGTGTTCTTCGGGCCGATGGCGGTCGCGATCATGGGCGGCCTGATCTCGGCCACCGCGCTGACGATCCTGTTCCTGCCGGCCCTGTATGCGGCGTGGTTCGGGGTGCGTCGCGACGAGCCCGCGAGGACCGCCGTCGCCTGACCGCGGGGCCCGCGCCTCAGCGCGGCGCGGGCGCCGCCTGCGCGATGCGCAGGTCGTGGTCGACCAGCCGAAGCTCGAGCGATTCGCCGTCGGCTTCGCGGTGACGGATCCTCACCGGCAGGTGAGACAACGCCGGGGCGAGCCAGGTGTCGGTGTCCCGCCCCGGCTTTTCGCGGATCCGCTCGATCCGCACCGCGTCGAACTCGCCCGCGGGAACCTGCACGCGCTCGCGCCCGGCGATCCGGTAGCGCTGCGATTCGACGTCGTCCCGGTCCGCGACCCGGAATGCGAGGTCGGCGCGGCCGGCGGCGACCGCGGCGATCAGTCCCAGCACCACCGCGTTGCGGTCGGAGACGCCGTCCTCGAATCGCAGCAGCCACTGGCGGTCGTCCTGGCGACTCACGATCGCGTTGTCGTCGGCATCGACGCGCAGGCTGCGTTCGCGTCGCCGCATCGCGACGGTCTGCCGGTAGTCGTACTCGACCAGCTCCGGGATCTGGCCGCGCCAGCGGAAGGTCGAGCGCTCGTGGATCTCGACCCCGGTGAGCGACGCGAGGCCCCGGGTGCCGCGCGTCTCGCTCTCGAAGCGCCAGCTGTCGTCGCTGCCGCGCGTCAGCGCCATGCGCGCCTCGCCGAGCGTGCGGCCGTTGCGAAGCACCTCGTAGCGCGCCGAGAACGGCTGGCTCGAGACCGGATCGGCCGCGCGGCTGACCGGCGGCGCGAGGCCGGCGGCCAGCCCCAGCGCCGCGCACAGCAGGACGCGGGCCGCCAGGGCCGGCGCGCTCACGCGAGGCTCCCGTCGGCGGCCAGTTCGAGCGGCCGCTCGCGCGCGCGGCCATCGATCAGCACCGTGCGCCCGGCCATCGCCACCCGCCGCGCCGCGAACAGGCCCACCGTCGCGACCAGCAGGCGATGCTCGAACGGCAGCAGCCGCGCGGCCAGGCGCTCGGGCGTGTCCGAGGCCGCGATCGGGATGCGGACCTGCGCGATCACCGGGCCGGCATCGAGGTCGGCGGTCACGAAATGCACGCTGGCGCCGTGCTCGGCGGCACGGTCCGCGAGCGCGCGCGCGTGGGTGCGCAGGCCAGGATAGGCGGGCAGCAGCGAGGGATGGATGTTGATCATGCGTCCGAGCCAGGCGCCGACGACGTCGGCCGAGATGAGGCGCATGTATCCCGCACAGACGATGAGGTCAGGCTGAACCCGGGCGACGTCGCCGAACAGCGCGCGATCGAATGCGGCCCGATCCTGAAAGGCGCCGGGTTCGAGCGCGTGCGTCGCGATCGCCGCTTCGCGTGCGACGGCGAGCGCGCGGGCGGCCGGCCGGTCCGACGCCACCAGCGCGATCTCGATCGCGAGGTGGCCGCGGTCGCGGGCCTCGATCAGCGCCTCGAGGTTGCTGCCGCGGCCCGAGGCGAGGACCGCGACGCGCAGCCGGCTCATCCGATCCGCACGCGCCGATCGTCGGCGGCCGTCTCGATCGCGCCGATCACGCGATGGCCGAGGCCGTGGCGGTCGAGCACGGCGGCGGCGTCCGCGTGCGCGTCGGGCGCGACGATCAGGCAGTAGCCGATCCCGCAGTTGAACGTGCGCCACATCTCGGCGTCCGCGATGCCGCCGGCCTCGCGCATCCACTCGAAGACCGGCGGCATCGACCAGGTCGACGCGTCGATCGCGACGCCGAGTCCGTCCGGCACGACCCGGATGATGTTCTCGGTCAGCCCGCCGCCGGTGACGTGCGCCATGCCGGCGACCGGCACGCGCGCGAGCAGGTCGAGGACCGGCTTCACGTAGATCGTGGTCGGCGCCATCAGCGCGTCCGCGAGCGTGCCGCCCCCGAGGCGCATCGCGAGGTCCGCGTTCGAGACCGCGAGCAGGCGACGGATCAGCGAATAGCCGTTCGAGTGCGGACCGCTCGAGTCGATGCCGACGATCAGGTGGCCGGCGCGGATCCGCGTGCCGTCGTTGAGCGCCTCGCGCTCGACCGCGCCGACGCAGAAGCCGGCGAGGTCGTACTCGCCGGGCGGATACATGTCCGGCATCTCGGCGGTCTCGCCGCCGATCAGCGCGCAGCCGGCGAGCTCGCAGCCGCGCGCGATGCCGCCGATCACCGCGACCGCGGTGTCGACCTCGAGCCGGCCGGTCGCGAAGTAGTCGAGGAAGAACAGCGGCTCGGCGCCCTGCACGAGCACGTCGTTGACGCACATCGCGACGAGATCGATGCCGATCGTGTCGTGGCGGCCGAGCTGCTGCGCGAGCTTGAGCTTCGTGCCGACGCCGTCGGTGCCCGACACCAGCACCGGATCGCGGTAACGCTGGCCGAGCGCGAACAGCCCGCCGAAGCCGCCGAGGCCGCCCAGCACCTCGGGCCGCAACGTGCGGCGCACAAGCGGCTTGATCCGCTCGACCACCGCTTCGCCGGCATCGATGTCGACGCCGGCGTCGCGATAGGTGAGGCCTCCGGGCGGCTGGGGATTCGACACGCAGGGGTCCGGCGGGAGGGACGCGAAGGATAGCGGCGCATGGACGGGCCGAGGGCCTTTCGGCAGACTTTGGCGGCTCCCACGCCGCCGGAACGCTCCCATGCGACGCGTCACGCTGTCTTTCCCGCTGGTCCTCCTCGCGCTGGCGCTGGCCGGTGGCGAGGCGCGAGCGCAGGCGGGCGGCTTCTGGTCGGCCCAGGTCCCGGTGGCCGGGCAGGGCGAAGCCGAGCGGGCCGAGGCCCTGCCCCGGGCGCTGCTCGAGGTCCTGGTCAAGGCCTCGGGCGACGGCTCGCTGCGCACGCTGCCCGAACTCGACGCGGTGCTGGCGGAGGCGCCGAACATCGTGCGCGACAGCCGCTTCCTGACCGAGACGGTGCCGTCGCCGGCCGGGGATGTCGTGCGGACCGTGCTTTCCGCGAGCTTCGACCCCGGCGGCGTCGCGACGCTGCTCCGGATCGTCGGCCGCAGCGTCTGGGAGAACCGCCCGCCGACCGTCGTCTGGCTGGTGATCGACGACGGCCGGTCCAAGCGCGTCGCGACCAGTGGCCAGGCGGCGGCGCTCGGCCCGCTGACGAGACGCGCCGGCGAGCGCGGCATTCCGATCCGGCTGCCGGAGTTCGATGCCACCGATCGCGCCACGCTCGATGCCGACGTGCTGTGGATCGGCGCGCCGGAAGTCATCGGTCGCGCCAGCGCGCGCTACGCGCCGGTCGCGCTGGTCGTCCGTCTGACCCGGCGCGCCGACGGCTGGGCCTCGCGCGCGACCCTGATCGACCGCGGCCAGGCCCAGGACTGGAGCCGGACCTTCGCCGACGCGAACCAGGCGCTGGCCGACGCGATCGATGGCGCCGCGGACCGGCTGGCGATCCGCTACGCCGTGGCGCCCGAGGATCTGGTGCCCGGAGTGCATCGTGCGTGGGTGCGCGGCATCCGCAGCGCGCGCGACTACGCGGCCGCCGCGAGCGCGCTGGCCGCACTGCCCGACGTCAACGCGACGCGCATCGACGGCGCCGACGGCGAACGGCTGCTGGTCACGATCGACGCCCGGGTCCGGCTCGGGCGGGTCCTGCGCCTGCAGACGCGCACGCCGCGGCTCGTCGAGGTCGAGGGCGCCGCGGCCGACGGGGCCGACGTGCTGCTCGAACTGCGCGGACCCTGAACCGGAGCGGTCGCGCCGGCGGCTCCGTGGCGCGCAGCATGACGATGGGCTGGTCCTGGCTTCCGAATGCGCTGACCGTTGGCCGGATCCTGCTGACGCTGCCGCTGGCGTGGGCGATCTTCACCGGCCGGCCGCTGACGGCGCTGCTGCTGGCCGCGATCGGCGGCGCGTCCGATGCGCTCGACGGCTGGCTCGCGAAGCGCCACCGCTGGCAGAGCCGGCTCGGGAGCGTGCTCGACCCGATTGCCGACAAGTTGATGATGCTGGCGGCGGTGGTGCCGCTCGGCGCGATCGGCGCCCTGCCGCTGTGGCTCGTGCTGCTGATCCTGGTCCGTGACCTCGTGATCGTCGCGGGCGCGGTCGCCTGGCATCGCCTGATCGCCCCGCTGGATGGCCAGCCGACGAAGCTGTCGAAGGCGACCACGCTTGCGCAGGTGCTGCTCGTGATCGCCGCGCTGGTCGAGCGGATCGAGCCGATCCATCTGCCCGCGCCGCTGTGGCAGGGCATGGTGCTGGGAACGGCCGCGCTGACCCTCGCGAGCGGCCTACACTACGTGATCACCTGGGGCCTGCGCGCGCGGCGCGAATGGCGCCGCCGGAGCGCGCGATGACCGATACCCGAAGCTGGCAGCTGCTCGTGCTCGTGCTGATCCTCGGCGGGCTGGTCTGGCTGCTCGCGCCGGTGCTGACGCCGTTCGCGATCGCGGCCCTGCTGGCCTGGCTCGGCGATCCGCTGGTCGCCCGGCTCGAGCGTCGGGGCCTGTCGCGCGGGCTGTCGGTGACCGTCGTGTTCGCGGCGATGACGGTGGCCGCGGTGCTCGCGGTCATCGCGCTGGTGCCGCTGCTGGAGGGTCAGATCGCGAAGCTGATCGAGAAGCTGCCGCAGGTGGTCGCGTGGGCCAACGGCGTCATCCTGCCATGGGTCGAGGCCAACCTCGGCGTCGGCCTCGATCGCCTCGAGCCGGGCAGCCTGATCGAGATGCTGAAGGCGCACTGGCAGGAAGCCGGCGGCATCGCCTCGACGCTGATCCGGCACGCGACGACGTCGGGACTCGCGATCGTCGGATTCCTCGGCATGCTCGCGCTGCTGCCGGTGATCACGTTCTATTTCCTGCGCGACTGGGACCGGATGGTCGGGCAGGTGCGCGAGCTGCTGCCGCGCCACGTCGAGCCGACCGTCTCGAGGCTCGCGCGCGAGGCCGACCAGGTGCTGGCGGCCTTCCTGCGCGGCCAGCTCGCGGTGATGGTGCTGCTCGGGGTGATCTATTCGGTGGGGCTCTGGCTGGTCGGGCTCGATCTCGCGTTCCTGATCGGCATGCTCGCAGGGCTGGTCAGCTTCGTGCCGTACCTCGGCGTCATCATCGGCGGTGGCGCGGCGCTGATTGCGGCGGCGGTCCAGTTCCAGGACTTCGTGCACCCGCTGCTGGTCCTCGGCGTGTTCACGATCGGCCAGTTGATCGAGAGCTTCATCCTGACCCCGACGATCGTCGGCGACCGCGTCGGCCTGCACCCGGTCGCGGTGATCTTCGCGATCCTCGCCGGCGGCGCGCTGTTCGGCTTCCTCGGCGTGCTGCTGGCCCTGCCGGTCGCCGCGGTCGGCATGGTGCTGCTGCGCGAGGCGCACCGGCACTACCTTGAGAGCGCCCTGTACGGCGCCGCCGCGGACCCGGGCACGGCGCCGGCGCCGGCTGCCGACGCCGCCCCGTCCAGCGTTCCCGACGCGCGCACGCAAGGTCCGGGCGCCGGCTCGCCGACCGGCGGCGAGCCGGAATCGTCCCCGCCGCGATGAGCGGGTCGCCGCAGCTGCCGCTGGGATTCGTCGCGCCGCCGCACCATCGCCTGGCGGCGTTCGTCGCCGGCGACAATGCGGCCGTGCTGGAGGCGGTCGCCGCGCAGGCGCGCGGCGAGTCCGAGGCCTGGCTGTTCCTCGCCGGGCCGGAGGGCAGCGGCAAGTCCCACCTGCTGGTCGGCGCCTGCCACGAGGCCGCGGGCACGGGCGCCCAGTACGTTCCGCTCGGTCGTCTCGGCGCCGGTGCCGAGGCCGCGCTGATCGCGCTGGCCCCGTGCTCCGTCGTCGCGGTCGATGACGTCGACGCGATCGCCGGTCGGCTCGGCGCCGAGATCGCGTTGTTCGATGCCTACAACCGCGTGCGCGACGCCGGTGGCCGGATGCTGTTCGCGGCCCGGCATCGGCCCGGCCTGCTGAACCTCGCCCTGCCGGATCTGGTCTCGCGGCTGTCGGCGTGCACGCAGCTCGCGATCGTGCCGCTCGGCGACGAGGACCGCCGACGCGTGTTCGGTCTGCGCGCGATCGAGCGTGGGCTCGAGATCGAGCCCGAGGTCGTCGAGTTCCTGTTCCGGCGCCACGCGCGCGACCTCGGCGGCCTGCTCGCGCTGCTCGACCGGATCGATCGCGAGAGCCTCGCCGCCCAGCGACGCATCACTGTGCCGTTCGTGCGGCGGATCGTCGGCCTGCCGGCGCGCGACGGCTGAAGCGGCGGCCGGCGCAGCGCCGTCACTCGGCGAGGTCCCAGCTCACCACATCGAAGCTCTGGGTGTCGCGCGGGTTGCGGCTGAGCGCATCGACCCGACCGGTCATCGCGTAGCGGCGCCCGGCCGCGAGCGGGCCGGCCGGCATCAGCGCCTCGGTCGCGCGGTCGAGATAGACGACGCCGCGGAAGCCGTCGCCATAGTCGACCCGGACCGCGCGGCGACCGGCGTCGAGCCCGGTGTCGTGGACCAGCACGTCGGGATCGTCCGGTGTGGGGTCGAGCGCGACCACGGTCGCCTCGAAGCGCGCGAGCCTGCGGTACACCGCGCTGGTCGCGGGATCGTAGCTCTCGATCGACGCCTGTTCCCGCACCGCCGCCGCGTGGACCGACGCGAAGTCCGCGTAGCGCACCTGCCAGTCCCACGGCGCGCTCTGGCGCGCGAGATGGTCGGCCGCACCGAACAGGAGTTCGGTCTCGGCGGCGCTGCACGCGCCGCGGCGCAGGCAGCCGTCCGCGTTCCACTCGATCCAGCGCGCGAGCTGGGCGGCCTTGTCGTGGCCCTGCATCTCGAGCGCGAGCCCCGGCCCGAGGAAGGCCGCGGCCCGGCGCTGCCGCGGCGCGACGACCAGCACCGCGCCATTGCCGACGTCGAGCTTGCCGACCCGCAGCTGCCGTGCCATCGCCCGCGCGTAGGGCTCGGCGTCGAGGCCGTGGAGGTCCGCGACCACGAGCGTCACGATCTCCACGCCGTGGCGCTCGGCGTGCTGGAACATCGCGCGCTCGTGCGCGGCGCGGGTCTCGGGGTCGAGCAGGCCGAGCTCGTCCCAGACGAACTGCGTCGTCTTGATCGGCGTCGCGGCCGGATCCGGCACCGGCAGCCGGTCGACGGCCGCTCGCGTGTCGGCCCGCTTGGCATCGACCGGCTCCGGATCGGCCCGGTCGGGCCGGATCGTCGCGATCGTCATCGTCGCGTCGGGCCCGGGGTCCGGCGCGCGCGCGGTCATCGGCTCGGCGGTGACGCCGTTCCCGGCGGTGGTTCCGGCCGCGCGCGCCGGCGCCG
>PVBP01000025.1 GCA_002995625.1 Lysobacteraceae bacterium
CCGCCGCGGGCCGCATCGACGTGGCGCTCGCGAACGCGACGCTGCTGCTCGACGCGCTCGGCCACCTCGTCGTCGCGTGGCTGTGGCTCGACCAGGCGCTCGCGGCGCGCCGCGCGCTGGCGACGGCGCCGCCCGCCGCGACCGCGCGGATGCTCGAAGGCCGGCTCGCCTGCGCGCGCTGGTTCATCGACTGCGAACTGCCGACCAAGCGACCGCTGCTCGCGATCGTCGCGCGACTCGACCGCACCGTGCTCGCCACGTCGCCGGAGGTCCTGTGAACCGGTCCGGCCGGTTCCGCGCGCCCGGTGCTGGCGTACGCTAGGGCGCCCTGCGAATCCCGAATCCAGCCCCATGCCCGGCTTCCCGTCGCGCCGTCGCTTCGAGATCGCCCCGCTGGCGCGCCGGCTCGCGCTCGCGACGCTGGTCGCGCTCACGCCGGGCGTGGCCTCGGCGCAGCCGGTCTGGGTCACGCCGGCCGTCGCGGCGCCCAAGGTCGAGCGCCGCCTCCTCGACAGCGCCGCCGTCGGCGGCCCGGTCAGCTATCACGTCTACCTGCCCGACGCCTATCACGCCGAGCCCGAGCGCCGCTTCCCGGTGCTGTACTGGCTGCACGGCTCGGGCTCGGTGCTCGGCGGCGTCGCGCCGATCGCGGCCGCCTTCGACGCGGCGATCGCGCGCGGCGTGATCCCGCCGCTCGTGATCGTGTTCCCGAACGGCCTGCCCTACGGCATGTACACCGACGCGCGCTCCGGCCTGCAGCCGGTCGAGTCGATGATCGTCGAGGATCTCGTGCCCGAGATCGACCGCACGCTGCGGACGATCCGGCACCGGTCGGGCCGCATCCTCGAAGGCTTCAGCATGGGCGGCTACGGCGCGGCCCGCCTCGGCTTCAGGCACCGGCACCGCTTCGGCGCGATCTCGATGCTCGGCGCAGGCCCGCTGCAGGCCGATTTCCTCGCGCCCGGCCCCGGGCTCCAGCCGCTCGAGGTCCGGCTGCGGGTGCTGAACGAGGTCTGGAACGGCGACCCCGCGGCCTTCCTCGCCGACAGCCCACTCACGCTCGCCGCCGCGGCGGCCGCCGACCTGCCGAACTCGCTCCCGATCCGCCAACTCATCGGCGGCGCGGACCCAACGCTGCCGGCGAACCGCGATTTCCACGCGCACCTCGACGCCCTCGGCATCGCCCACCAGTACCTCGAGGTGCCGGGCGTCGCCCACTCGATGCCGGCCCTGCTCGACGCGATGGACGATGACTTCTTCCGCTTCCACGCCGACGTGCTCGGCGCGGCCAGCGTCTACCCGGTGCCGGCGCAGGATCGTGGGGGGCTCGTCCTGCTCGCGGCGCTGGTCGCGCTGGTCGGAATCCTTGCACTCGCGACGAGACGCCAGGCTACAAGTTTCGGGGGACTCCCGAGGAGTTCCCGCGCGCTCGTGCAGCAAGGGAAAGAACAGCTCTGAATCCGGCCTTCGGCCGGACTCAGCAGGGGGGCCGACCGTGGCCCCCGTGACTCGTTACGACGAAGCAAACCGAGGAACTCGTGCTTTCGGGGCGGTCCCCCCACCCGCCCCGGCACCGCCGCCGCGCGATCCGTCCGGGATCGCGCGGTCTTCCTCGTCGCGGCCGCGCAGGCGGGGCCGGCGCGAACTCGCACATCCCTGTGCTCGAACAGGCGCGCCGTGAACCCCGCCTGCGCCGTGCCGCGACTCGGCGGCGGTGACGGGGCCTTGTCACTCAACCCGCCATCCATGGCTGGATATCGAAGCGACATCAGCGCTTTGCGCACAACCTCGAACGTCGTGGCTCGATGTGGCCAAGACGAGGCTTCGCCGGCGGACAGATCCGGGCAACAAAACGATCGGCTCATGCGACCTGAGAACCGCCGCACGTCATCGCACCGAAGTCACTGCGCCGGATCGGGCTCGCGCATCCAGCGCCACATCTCGCGCCACGACGGCTCCTTGCCGTACATGAACATGCCGGCGCGGAAGATCCGGCTGGCGTAGCGGCGCATGTAGACAGTCAGCAGCGCGAGCAGCGCGAAGCTGCCGGCGACCTCCCACCACGGCACGTCGGTCAGCGCGTGGCGCAGCGGCATGAAGGCCATCGACGTGACCGGGAACCACGACAGGAAGGCGACCACGCCGAGCTCGGGGTGTTCGAGCACCGGGAAGGCCAGGATTACCGGCAGCATCGGGATGAACATCACGGTCGAGCGCGCCGAGTTGTTCGGATCGTCGATCGTGGCCGCGAATCCGGCCATGAAGGCGCTCCAGAACAGGATCCCGAGCAGCACGAAGGCGAGGCCGACCGCGAGCTTGTCGGGCGAGATGCCGCCGGCCTGCGCCATCAGCGCCGGCGCGAACTTGGCCAGCGCGAGCAGCGCCAGTCCGCCGAACAGCGCGATGTAGAGCACGCTCTTCAGGCCATGGCCGCTGATGCCGAGGATCTTGCCGTCGATCCAGGCCTGGGTCGGGATCGCCGAGACGATCTGCTCGGCCACGCGCGCCTGCTTCTCGCTGGTGATGCTGACGAAGAAGTACGCGAAGCTGGTCATGATCGCCGACAGCAGCATCACCAGGAACACGATCACGAGGATCTTCTCGGCCCGCGTCGCCGGCAGCCGCCCTTCCTCGTGGTAGCTGACCTCGATCGTCATCGGCCGGGTCCAGCGCTCGAAGTCGGCCTGCGCCACGCCGGCCGCGGCGAGCTCGTGCTCGCGCCGCGCGCGGTCGAGGGTCTTGCGCAATGCGTCCATGAAGCGCGGCTCGGAATGCGCGACGAGCTCGGTGGTGTCGACCGAGCGCACGATCACCAGCGCGTCGATTTCGCCGAGGCCCACCTTGCGGCGGGACCAGTCCTCCTCGCCCGGGTCGATCCGGCTGACCTTGAGGTTCGAATCCTGCGCGAACTCGAGCGGCAGGCCGGCGAGATTCAGCACCTCGACCCGGTGCTCGGTGCTGCGCTTGGCGATCTCGAGCGCGGCCTGGCCGAAGCCGAGCAGCGCGTAGAAGCCGATCAGGATCCCGAACATCAGGAGCTCCTGCTTCCACTTGAAGTAGCGCATGAACTCCCAGCGCGCGACGGTCAGGACGCTGGCCAGACGCTTCACGGCTGCACCTCCGCATCAAGGGTGGCGACGGCGGCGCCGGTGGCGCCGACCGCGCGCAGGTAGATCTCGTGGAGCCCGACCGCCTCGGAGGCGATCGACTGGAGCCGCGCGCCGCGGCCGATCCCGACCAGCAGCGCGTTCAGGTCGGCGCCGTCGCCGAGCAGCAGCGCGACCCGGTCGCCGGCCAAGCGCTCGACCGCGGCGACGCCCGGCAGGCTCGCGAAGGCGGCCTCGGGCACCGCCTCGTCGAAGGCCAGCGTCAGCCGCTGCGCGAGGCCGGCCTCGCGCCGGAGCTCGTCCATCGAGCCGGCCATGACCTGCCGGCCACGGTTCATCAGCACGATGCGGTCGGCGAGCCGCTCGACCAGCTGCATCTGGTGCGCCGAGAGCAGGATGCCGACACCCTCGGCGCGCAGCTCGCGCAGCAGCTCGAGGGTCAGCTCCTGGTTCACCGGATCGAAGCCCGAGAACGGCTCGTCGAGGATCAGACAACGCGGCCGGTGGATCAGCGCGGTGATCAGCTGCACCTTCTGCTGGTTGCCCTTCGACAGCGCCGAGACCTTCTCCTTCGCGCGATCGGCGAGGCCGAAGCGCTCGAGCCAGCGCGCCGCCTCGCGACGCGCGTCGGCACCGGTCATGCCGCGCAGCCGCGCGAGGTAGAGCACCTGCGCCAGCACCGGCTGGTCGACGTAGAGGCCGCGCTCCTCCGGGAGGTAGCCGAGTTCGCCGGCGGCGACGTGGTCCTGCACGCCGGAGCGCGCGTGGTAGGCGATCCGGCCGGCGTCGGGCCTGGTCAGCCCGATCAGCATCCGCACGGTGCTGGTCTTGCCGGCGCCGTTCGGGCCGAGCAGCGCGTGGATCCGGCCCGGTTCGAGCGTGAACGACAGCGCGTCGACCGCGCGCACGGTCGCGTACTGCTTCGTGATCGCCTCGGCTTCGAGCAGCATCGGAACTCCATCACGCGATCGATTGCCGGAACTCGTCATCGCGTGTACAGGGAAGCATAGGGGGTCGGGGCCGGCGCCGCGGGTGGCAAAGGTCACGGACCGATCACCGGCTGCCGCCGATCCGGACGCGGATCGCGACTAGGGCCCCGCCGGAGGACCTCCCGCTTGCCCGCCCGCCAGCCAGTCGGCCGCGCGCCACAGCTCCAGGCGCTCGCCGCGGAACGGCCGGCACAGGATCGGGGCGGGCGCCTCGCGAGCGTCGGGACAGCGGGCGGCATCGACGTAGTCGACGACGATCGCATCGGGATTCGCCTCGGCGAAGGCCGGACCGGTGTGGTAGTCGAGTTCGACGATCGGGCGGGTCAGGCGCCCGAGGAAATGGAACTGGGCCTCGTAGGTCCCGCGATTCGCGATCGTGCCGCCGGCGCGTTCGTGTTCGGCGAGGACCGCGGCGACCGGCGCGAGGTCGTAGCGCGGCCAGAGCGTGGCCGTGAACTGCACGTGCAGCAGCGCGGCCGCGGCGAGCGCGGCGAGCGCGAGCCTCGGAACGGCGGCGACCGCGTCGCGGGCGCCGATCCCGGTCGCCATCGCGATCCCGACGATCGCAAGGCCGATCCACGGACCGAAGCCGGCGAACTCCGCCGGCACCGGACCGGCGATCCGGCCCGAGGCCGTGAGCCAGGGAAGGGCGGCGACCAGGAGCCCGACCAGGACCCACGGCACCGCCGCGAGCCGCGGGGCGGGCCGGGTCGGGCCGGCGGCCGCGCGCGTCAGCGTGACCGCGGCGAGCCAGATCGCAAAGCCCGCGAGCTGCGGCAGGATGTAGTAGGCCTGCTTGCCGCTGATCGCCGAGAACGCGATCAGGGTCGGCACGAGCCAGAGTCCAAGGAACCGGAATCCCGATGCACTCGCCTGCCCCGGCGTGGCGAGCCCCCGCCAGGTGCCGGGCCAGGCCGACCACGGCAGCAGCACGATCGGAAGGATCGCGAGATACCACCAGACCGGCTCGGCATGGTCGAACGCGGCGACGACGCGCCCGGCCGTCTGCGTCACCAGCAGTTCCTGCCGATAGGCCTCGCCGCCCAGGATGGCGACCGGCACGACCCACGCCGCGAACAGCCCCAGCGCGAGCGCGACCCACCCGGCGACGCGCGCATACCAGCGCGCGCGAGACGCGCGCGCCGCTTCGAGCCACCACGGCGCGAGCAGCAGCGGGAAGGCGACGTGCAGCAGGGCGACCGGCCCCTTGGCGAGGAGCCCGAGCCACAGCCCGAGCACGAGCAGCCGCCCATCCGGCCGCATCGCCCCGTCGGCGCGGCGCCGGGTGAGGCCCACCAGCGCGAGCAGCACGCACGCGGTCAGCAGGCCATCGAACAGGAACTGCAGCGCGTAGAGGAACCAGAAGACGGTTCCGGCCAGAACCCACGCGGCGAGCGACGCCGCGTCCGGAAGCTCCGGGAACAGCTGGCGCGCGAGCCGGCCGGCGAGGACCAGGTTCGCGACCGCGATCACGACCATCAGCAGCTTCGGCCAGGTCTCGCCGACCCCGCCGACCCACCAGCCGAGGTGGATCAGCCAGTAGAGCAACGGCGCCTTGTGGCTGTAGGGCTCGCCATTCTGGAGCGGGACCAGCCAGGAGCCCGCGTGCCACATCTCCCAGGCCACCGCCAGGGTCCGCGTGCCGAACATCGGCAGCGGGCCGTGCAGGAAGATCGAGACGGTGGCGATCGCTGCAAAGAGCGGCAGGATGGCCCGGATCGGAAGTTGGTCGTTGGAGACGCGCACGGGATCGTGGACGACGAAACCAGCGGAGGGTAGCCGGGGCGTCGTGACGGTTTCAGCCGGCACGACGAATCCGATCCGCCGTCGGTAAGCTCGCGGGCCGTCCGGTGAGAACGCCGCTTCCGCTTCCGCGTGCCTTCGATCATGATTTTCCTGCCGATCCTCGCCTCGGTGCTTCTCGCCGCGACTCCCGCGGTCCTCGCCGCGTCGGACGGTTCGTCCGCGCCAGCGGACCGCCCGGTCGGGGCCCTGCGCGCGCCCGTCGATCGTGAATGCGTGGGCCTCGTGCTCGGCGGCGGCGGCGCGCGCGGCGCCGCCCATGTCGGCGTGCTCGAGGTGCTCGAGCGCGAACGCGTGCCGATCTGCGTGATCGCCGGCACCAGCATGGGCGCGGTCGTCGGCAGCCTCTACGCGTCGGGCTATCGCGCCGCCGAGATCCGCTCGATCCTCGAGACCGTGCGCTGGTCGGATCTGTTCACCGACGACCCGGTGCGGACCGAGCTGCCGATGCGGCGCAAGGAGGACCAGTTCCGCTACCTGCTGAACTTCCGGCTGGGCTTCCGCGAGGGCCGGATCGTGTTCCCGCGCGGCGCGATCCAGGGGCAGAAGTTCATGCTGATGCTGCGGCGCCTGCTGCTGCCGACCTGGAACGTCACCGACTTCGACCAGCTGCCGATCCCGTTCCGCGCGGTCGCGACCGACATCGAGACCGGCGAGCCGGTCGTGTTCGGATCGGGTGATCTCGCCTCCGCGGTTCGCGCGAGCCTGTCGGTCCCCGGCGCGTTCGCACCGATCCGCGTCGACGGGCGACTGATGGTCGATGGCGGTCTGGTCGACAACGTGCCGATCGACGTCGCGCGCGCGATGGGCGCGACCCGGCTGATCGTGGTCGACGTCAGCGCCCCGCTGCTGCGGACCGAGGAGCTGGGCTCGCCGGTCGCGGTGACCTGGCAGATGATCTCGGTGCTGATCAACCAGCGCACGAACGAGGTGCTGGCCGGCCTCGGAGACGACGACCTGCTGATCCGCCCGTCGATGCCGGACCTGTCGTCGGCCCAGTTCGACCGCGCGCCCGAGGCGATCGCCGCCGGCCTCGACGCGGCCGAGGCGATGGCCGGGCAGATCGCCGCGTTCGGCGTCGCCGAGGCCGAGTACGCCGGCTTCGTCGCCCGCCATCACCGCAGCAACTTCGATCCTCCGCTGGTGGCCTTCCTCGAGGTCGTCGAGAACCGCTCGCGCAGTCCCGAACTGGTGCGACACCAGCTCGCCGGGCTCGAGGGCGAGCCGCTCGACGTCGACCGGCTCGAGCACCGGATCGGCCGCGCCTACGGCTACGGGCAGTTCGAACGGATCACGTGGAAGCTCGCCGAGCGCGACGGCGAGAAGGGCGTCGTCGTGACGCCGGTCGACAAGGGCTGGGGTCCGAGCTTCATCACCTTCGGGCTGCAGCTGTCCGACGACTTCGCCGGGCGCAGCGACTACCAGCTGACGGCCGAGGGCACCTTCACCGGGCGCAACTTCGCCGGCGGCGAGTGGCGCAACCGGATCCAGATCGGCGCGCTCGCCGGGCTGCGCTCGGAGTGGTTCCAGCCGATCGGGTCGCGCGCCGAATGGTTCGCGGTGCCGTCCCTCGACTACCGCGCCGAGCAGGTCCCGGTGCGGGTCGATGGCCTGCGCCTGGCCGAGTACCGGCTGCGCCGGGCCGAAGGCGCGGTCGAACTCGGATGGTCTCCGGATCCCGCATGGCAGCTCACGGCCGGCGTGCTGCGCGGCTGGGGCGAGGCGGAGCGGCTGATCGGCGATCCGATCGGCTTTCTCGACTTCCAGGGCCACTACGGCGCGGTCACGGGTGGGTTCACGCTCGACACGCTCGACGACGCCCGGTTTCCGCGGCGCGGCACCCGGATCGAGCTGGACGCCGAGGCCTTTCGCGCCGCGCTCGGTTCGGACGACTCGGGCGAACTCGTGAGCCTGATCGTCGATCATGCGATCGAGGACGGCCCGAACCGCTGGCTGCTCGGATTCCGCGGTCAGGCCAGCTGGGGCGAGGCCAACGACATCGCGCGTTCGACCTTCCTCGGCGGCTTCACGAACCTCTCGGGCTACACCGAGCGCGAGCTGATCGGCACCCAGAGCGCGCTCGGGCGCGCGGTCTACTACCGGCAGTTCGGCGACGCCGAGCAGCTCTTCAGCATGCCCGCGTACATCGGCGCGAGCCTCGAGGTCGGCAACGTCTGGGAGCGGCGCGACCAGATCTCGCTCGGCTCGCTGATCGTCTCCGGCAGCCTGTTCGTCGGCACCGTGACCCCGTTCGGCCCGGTGTTCCTCGGCTACGGCCGGGCCGACTCCGGCGCGGGATCGTGGTACCTCACGTTCGGCTCGCTGCTGCGGCCTCGGCGCTGACCCCGTACGGCGGCGAGCGGACGATCCCGCTCGCCACCTCCGGCATCTCGATCGCGAGGAAATCGATCAGGGCCCGAACCGCCGGCAGCAGCCCGCGCCGATGCGGGAACACGACGTGGAACACCCCCTGCGGCAGCCGCCAGTCGGGCAGCACCCGGAGCAGGCGCCGGTCGGCCAGCGCCGGACGCGCGACGGATTCGGGAAGGAGCGCGATGCCGAGGCCGGCGATCGCCGCCTCGCGCAGCACGGCGAAGCCGGCACAGGAGACGCGCGGCAGCAGCTCGACCCGGGCTTGGCCGCCGCCCGGCCCGATCAGCGAGAGTCGCGCGAGCTCCCCGTCGATCCCGAAGCCGAGGAAGGGGTGACCCGCGAGCGCCTCCGGGTCGCCGGGACGCCCCGCGGCGTCGCAGTAGGCGGGACTCGCGACCAGCAGCTCCTCGAGTTCGGCGAAACGCCGCATCACGAGGCCATCCTCGCCGCTCGGCTGCTGGCGCACGCGCAACGCGCAGTCGAAGCCTTCGGCGAGCACGTCGACGCGCCGGTTCGAGACCTCGATGTCGAGCCGGACGTCCGGGTAGCGCGCGAGGAAGCTCGGCAGCACCGGCGCCAGCATCGACTCGGCGATCGCGATCGGACACGCGACCCGGACCCGTCCGCGCGGCGCTGCCGTGGCTTCGGCGACGACCGCGAGTGCCGCGCCGGCCTCGGCCAGCATCGCCTCGGCGTGGCGCGCGAGGCGCTCGCCGATCGGCGTCACCCGGAAGCGGCGGGTCGAGCGCTGCAGCAGGCGCACGCCGAGGTGCCGCTCGAGCGCGTCGACGTGGCGCGAGAGGCGGGACGTCGGGACCCCGAGCGCACGGCCCGCCGCCGCAAAGCCGCCGTGGCGCACGACCGCGGCGTACAGGCGCAGGTCGTCCAGCGAGACATCGAGGCGCTCGATTGCATCCATTATTGCAACGATCCATCCCGATAGAGCCGCATTATCACCGATTCATGCCGTGGGTAGTGTTTCAGTCCCAACCACGGAGGCATCGACCATGCAGATCCTGCACCTCGATTCGAGCGCCCTCGGCACTGCCAGCGCCAGCCGCGAGCTGACCCGCACGATCGTCGACACGCTCGCGCTCCACCACCCGCGGGCGCGGGTGACCCATGTCGACCTCGACGCCGACCCCTTGCCGCACCTGACCGAGCGCAGCCTCGCCAAGGCCGATCCGGCCGAGGCCGCGCGCGCCGAGCGCACGCTCGAGGACTTCCTCGCCGCAGACCTGCTGGTGATCGGCGCGCCGATGTACAACTTCGGGATTCCGTCGACGCTGAAGGCCTGGATCGACCGCGTCACGGTCGCCGGCCGCACCTTCCGCTACACCGCGAACGGTCCCGAGGGTCTTGCCCGCGGCAAGCGCGCGATCCTCGCGATCAGCCAGGGCGGCGTGCACGCGCCGGGCGGGCCGAGCGACTTCCAGCAGCGCTACCTCGAGTTCGTGCTGGGCTTCCTTGGCATCACCGACGTCCACGCGGTCCGGGCCGGCGGTCTGGCACTCTCGGCCGAGCATCGCGAGCGCGCGATGGCCGAGGCCCTGGCGGAAGCACGCCGCGTCGCCGGACTGCCGTTCGCGCTCGATCGCGCCGCCTGAACCCGACTGGAGCCCAACCGATGAACGCGATAATCCGTGACGACCACCCGACGCCGCGTCGCGTGCTGCACGCGCTTCGCGGCCTGCCGACCTCGGACGGCGCCGGCGTGCGCCTGACCCGGGTGATCGGGACCTCGCAGCTGCCCGATCTCGACCCGTTCCTGATGCTCGACGAGTTCGGCACCGACCGGCCCGAGGACTACATCGCCGGCTTTCCGGACCACCCGCACCGCGGCTTCGAGACCGTGACCTACATGCTCGACGGGCGCATGCGGCACCGCGACAACCACGGCAACGAGGGCGTGCTGGTGCCGGGCTCGGTGCAGTGGATGACGGCCGGCCGCGGCATCGTGCATTCCGAGATGCCCGAGCAGGTCGAGGGCCGGATGCGCGGCTTCCAGCTCTGGATCAACCTGCCGGCGCGCGACAAGATGACCGCGCCGCGCTACCAGGAGTACGCGCCGGACGCGATCCCGGTCGCGCGTCCGGCCGAAGGCGTGGTGCTCAAGGTGATCGCCGGCGAGGCTGGCGGGACCCGCGGCCCGATCGCGCAGCCGGCGACCGATCCGCTCTACGTCGACGTCCACCTTGCGGCCGGGGCGGGCACGACGCTCGACGTGCCGGCCGGGCATCGCGCCTTCGCCTACGTCTACGACGGCGCGATCCGGGTCGCCGGCGAACGGGTCGAGGCCGGCGTGCTCGCGATCCTGGGCGATGGCGACACGCTGGACCTCGCATCGACGGGGCCGAACGGCGTGTCGCGGGCGATCGTCGTGGCCGGGCGCCCGCTCAACGAGCCGGTCGCACGGATGGGCCCGTTCGTGATGAACACGAAGGCCGAGATCTACCAGGCCGTCGCCGATTACCAGGCCGGGCGGTTCTGACCGGCGCGCTCGTCGAGCCGCGCGCTAGTCGAGCCGCGCGGCCAGTTCGGCCGCCGCCCGGCGCGACGGCGCGCCGTCCACCAGTTCGGCGTCGAGCAACGGGCGCGCCGACGCCAGCAGCCGCCGCGCCTCGCCGCGGTCGCCCCGCGCGAGCGCATTGCGCGCGAGCGCAAGCTCGAGCACGGCGATGCGCGGCTGGGCGTCGCCGCCGTAGGTCCGATACGCGCCGATCGCCTCGGACAGCGCGCGACGCTCGCCCTCGGCATCCCGGTCGCGGCGGGCGGCCAGCGCGCGAAGCTCGGCCAGCCGCGCCTCGCGCATCGGCTGGCGCGGATCCGCCGCCGCGTAGCGGGCGCCGATCGCATCGACGGCGTCGGCATCGACCGGCTCGCCCTTCGCGAGCCGGATCCGCTCGCGCAGCAGCGCGCTGTCGTCCGGCTCGAGGTTCTGCGGCAGCGCCAGCGCGCGCCGGACCTCGATCGCGGCGGTGATCTCGGACAGCGCTTCGTCGAGTCGCCCCTGTGCGAGCAGCACGCGCGCGAGGTTGTGGCGCGCCCGCGCGGTCGACAGGTGTCGTTCGCCGAAGGCCTCGATCCGGATCGCGAGCGAGCGCCGCATCGCGTCCTCGGCAGCCACGTAGTCCTCGCGTTCCTCGAGCGCGCTCGCGAGATTGTTGATCAGGTTGACGCCGGCGGCCGGGCTCGACTCGATCCGCGACTTGATCGCGATCGCGTCGCGGAAATGCCGCTCGGCCTCGCGCAGCCGCCCCTGGTCGAGCAGCAGGTTGCCGAGCTCGTTGTGGGCGTCGACGACCGCGTTCGAGTCGTCGCCGTGCACCCGGCGCACCGCGTCGAGCTGGGCCGCGAACAGCGCGGTCGCCTCGGCCAGCCGGTTGGTCTGGCGCAGGCCCATGCCGAGCACCTGCTGGGTCACGAAGGTGCTCGGATGGTCGGGTCCAAGCACGCGCTGCTTGAGCGCGAGCGCCTGCTCGAGGATCGCGACCCCCTCGGCGTCGCGATGGGTGTTGAGCGCGAGCCAGCCGAGGTTGTGCAGCGCACTCGACATGCCGCGCTCGTCCGGCGGCTGCTGGGCGCGGGCGCTGGCCAGCGCGGCCTCGAAGCTGGCCTGCGCGCCGGCGTAGTCGTTCACGTGCCGGCGCGCGACGCCCAGCGTGTTGTGGATCCCCTGCCAGCGCGGATCGCGCGGGGCCAGCCGCTCGCGGGCGATCGCCGCCGCCTCCTCGGCCGCCGCGAGCGCCTCGACGTGCCGCTGGCGCTGGGCCTCGGCGCGGGAGAGCTGGCGCAGCGCGTCCATCAGGATCTCGTCGCGGGGCGCCGGGCGCGCGCGCAGCAGCGCGACCGCCCGGTCGAGCTGCCGGGCCGCGATCTCGCCCTGGCCGATCGTGATGTAGATGCCGCCGAGCGCCTCGAGCAGCCGGGCCCGCACCTCGGGCCGATCCGGTGGATTCGCGTCGAGCCCGGCCGCGCCACGGTCGAGCAGCTCGCGCGCCGTGACCGCGCGGCCACGGGTCACGGCCGGATCCGCGCCTTCGAACAGGCCGACCACGAACTCGGTCACCTCGCGCGCGGTCTCGGCCTCGATCCGCGCCGTGGCCTCGGCCACCAGCGCGCGTTCGCGCGTGACCGCGAGGTGGATCGAGATGCCGACGATCGTCGCGATCGCGGCCGCGCTGGCGACGACGCCGACCGGATGGCGGGCGACGAACTTGCGCGCGCGATAGGCGATCGAGTCGGGCGCCGCCTCGAGCGGCTCGTGCCGGAACCAGCGCTCGAGGTCGGCCGCGAGCGCGGCGGCCGACGCGTAGCGTCGCTCGGGCTCCTCGGCCAGCGCCTTCTGCACGATCGTGTCGAGCTCGCCGCGCAGGCGCGGCGCCTCGCGCCGGATCCACGGCGCGTCGGCCCGGGCCGCGGCCTGGCTCGCCCGGCCGGTCCTCGACCCGCCGCTCGACGCGCGCGCGCGGCCATCGAAGGCGGGCGAACCGGTCAGGGTCTCGAACAGCAGCAGGCCGAGGCCATAGACGTCGGTCGCGGTCGTGACCGGGAGGCCCTGCCACTGCTCGGGGCTGGCGTAGGCCGGCGTGAACACGCGCGTCGCGGCCGCCGGCTGCGCGTCGTCGCCGAGCAGCTTGCCGATGCCGAAGTCGAGCAGCACCGGCTGGCCGTCGGCCCGCACCATCACGTTCGCGGGCTTGAGGTCCCGGTGGACGATCAGGTTGCGATGGGCGTGGTGGACCGCCGCGCACAGCGCCTGGATCAGCCGCAGCCGGGTCGCGAGATCGGGCTCGGTCCGCGCCAGCCACGCCGCCAGCGGCTCGCCGTCGACGTACTCCATGACCAGGTACGGCTGGCCGGCGTCGGTTTCGCCGCCGTCGAGCAGGCGGCAGATGTTCGGGTGGGCGAGGTCGGCCAGCAGCTGGCGCTCGCGCCGGAACTGCGCCAAGGCCTCGCGCGTCGGGAAGCCGCGCAGGAGCTTGACCGCCGCCAGCTGGCGGTACGCGGCGTCGGCCCGTTCGGCGAGGAACACGGTGCCCATGCCGCCGGCGCCGAGCTCGCGGACCAGCCGCCAGGGGCCGAGCCGCGCGCCCGCCCCGAGCGATCCGGCGCCGGCGTCGGCGCCCGTCGGGCGGAGGGAGTGCTGGTCCGAGACGACGGTCGCGTCGGATCCGGTGTCGCGGACCAGCAGCGCGAGCACGCCCTCGACGAGGGCGGGATCATCGCCGGCCCGCGACTTGATGAACGCCCAGCGTTCGCCGCTCGGCACCGCGAGGGCCTCGCGGTACAGCGCCTCGACGCGGGGATCGGTCTCACCGCTCATTCCGCGGATGATGCCCGAGCCCGGGCGCGGGCGAAGCCCCCGCGATGTCCACCCGCGCGAGCTCCAGCACACCGTCGGCACCGGCGCGGCCACCGACCGGCCCGCTGGCCGACCTCGGGCCTCGCTGCCGGAACCTGCCGCGGGATGGGCGTCCCGCGACAATCACCCGCGGGTTCGCTCGCGTGGCCGACTCGGTGCCGTTCGCGCCGGCCCTGCTCAGGCCGACGCGCGGCCGCTCACCAGATCGCGACGCGCCGGTCGGCCGGACGCACCATCGGGTCGCCGTCCTGGCAGCCGAAGGCGCGGTGGAACTCGGGCAGGTTCGACAGCGGGCCGTTGGTGCGGAACTTCGACGGCGCGTGCGGACCGACGTTGACCTGGATCTTCATCGCCTCGTCGGTGAAGTTGCGGCGCCAGACCTGCGACCAGCCGAGGAAGAAGCGCTGCTGCGGCGTGAAGCCGTCGATCAGCGGCTGCGGCCGGCCGCGCAGCGCCTCCTCGAGCGCGTCGTAGGCGATCTTGAGGCCGCCGAGATCGGCGATGTTCTCGCCGAGCGAGACGCGGCCGTTGAGCCGCATGTCGCCGATCGCGACGAACTCGCCGGCCTGGTCGACCAGCCGCTGCGCGCGCGCGTCGAAGCGCTGTCGGTCCTCCGGCGTCCACCACATCCGCAGGCGGCCCTGCGAATCGAAGCGGCTGCCCTGGTCGTCGAAGCCGTGCAGCAGCTCGTGGCCGATCACGGCGCCGATGCCGCCGTAGTTCAGCGCGTCGTCGGCCTGCATGTCGAAGAACGGCGGCTGCAGGATGCCGGCCGGGAACACGATCTCGTTCCAGACCGCGTTGTAGTACGCGTTGACCTGCTGCGGCGGCATGCCCCACTCGCTGCGGTCGACCGGCTTGCCGATCTTGGCCATGTCGCGGCGGTGCTCGTGCTGCACCAGCGCGCGGACGTTGCCGAAGTGGTCGTCGCGCGCGAGCGTGACGCCCGAGTAGTCGCGCCAGACGTCCGGATAGCCGATCTTCGCGGTGAAGGTCGACCACTTCTCGAGCGCCTCGCGCCGCGTGTCGTCGCCCATCCACTCGAGGTTCTCGAGCCGCTGGCGGAGCGAGGACTTGAGATGGCCGATCATCTCCATCATCCGCGCCTTGGCCTCGGGCGGGAAGTACTTCGCGACGAACAGCTGGCCGAGCGGCTGGCCGAGGATGCCGTTCATCTGCTCGATCGTGCGCTCGTCGCGCGGGCGCTGCTCGCGCTGGCCGCGCAGCACGGTGGCGTAGAAGCGGAAGCTCTCGTCGGCGAAGGCCCGCGGCAGGTTCGGCGCCGACTGCCGGATCAGGTGCCAGCGCAGGTAGGCCTGCCAGGTCGCCACCGGCACGTCGTGGAGCGCCTTCTCGGCCTCGGCGAAGAACTTCGGGTGCGAGAGGTTGAACTCGGTGATGCCCGCAAGGCCGTTGGCGTCGAACAGCGCCCGCCAGCCGACGGTCGGGGTCTTGCGGTCGGCGTCGGCGACGCTGACGAGGTTGTACGAGTTGTCCGGAACGCGGAGCTCCTCGCGCGTCAGGTGGGTCCCTGCGAGCCGGGTCTCGAGCGCGAGGATCGAGCGCGCCTCGGCTTCGGCGCGATCGCGCGGCGTTCCGGCCGCCGCGAGCTGGTTCGCGATGTGCTCGACGTACTGCTCGCGGAGCCTGGCCGACTCGGCGTCGTCGCGGGTGTAGAAGTCGCGGTTCGGAAGGCCCAGCCCGCCCTGCGTCGCGTAGGCGATGACGCGCGTGTTGTCCTTCAGGTCCTGGCGCGAGAAGAAGCCGTACAGCGCGCCGACGCCGTTCGACTGCCACGCGCGGATCGTCGCGGCCACGTCGCCCGGGGTGCGGATCGCGTCGATCGCGGCGAGTTCACCCGCGATCGGTGCGAGGCCCCGCGCCTCGATCGCCGCCTCGTCCATCGCCGCGGCATAGAACGCGCCAACCAGGGCCTCGGCCGAACCCGGGACAACGTCGATGCGATCGGCCGCGGCGGCGGCGAGCGCGCGCAGGCGCTCGTTGTTGCGGTATTCGAGCTCGTTGAAGGTGCCCCAGGTCGAGAACGCGGCCGGGACCGGGTTGTTTCGCAGCCAGTTGCCGTTCGAGTAGACGTAGAAGTCCTGGCAGGCGCCGACGGTCTTGTCGAAGTTCGCGAGGTCGAGACCGCGCAGGTTGCTGGACGGGGTCGTGGTCGCGGTGGTCGCCCGGTCGGCCGCGTCCGGCGCATCGGCGACACGCGGCGCGCCCGCGCAGGCACCGAGGAACAGGCTCGCGGCAACCGCGAAGGCGAGGGGACGACGGACCGGCATGGCAGGCTCCTCGAATCGGACGGAACGCCGGATTGGGCCACAGCGGGGATTCGGCACCAGTGCAGGAGGTCATGGTCGGCGCCTCGCGACCCCCGGGATCGAGCAGGCCGCGCCGCGGATGACCAGGATCAATGTCCGGACATTTCGTCCGTCCTACGGTTCGCGGACCGAAGCGATCAGGGGAGGTTCGACGATGGTCGTGTCCGAACTCGCGGTGCTCCGCTGGCTCCACATCCTCGCGATGGTCTACTGGCTCGGCGGGGAGTGGGGCGTGTTCCAGACCTCGCGCCACGTGGTCGACCGGCGGCTGTCGCTCGACGAACGTCGCCGCCACATGGAGACCGCCTACCGCATCGACATCCTCGCCCGCACCGGCATCATCCTGCTGCTCCCGCTCGGCCTGCACATGGGCTACCTCTGGACCGTGCAGCCCCACGGCGGCGCCTTCCTGGGGTTCGTCTGGATCGCGACCGCGCTGTGGCTGGCGCTGTGCTGGGCGGCCTTCGTCCACCGCGAGACCGATCTCGGCATCCGGCTCACGAAGATCGACGAAGCCGTGCGCTACGTGCTGATCCCGGTGCTCGCGATCGCGGCGATCTCCTCGATCCTCGGCCACGGGCCGTTCAAGGGCGACCCGGGCTTCCTCTGGTACTCGTGGAAGGTGCTGATCTACGCCGGCCTGCTCGTGATCGGACTCGGGCTGCGCCACATCATGCGCGAGTGGACGACGCTGTTCCGGCGGCTCGCGACCGAAGGCTCGACGCCCGAGGTCGAGGACCGGCTCGCGCGCTCGCTGCGCTTCGGCCGCGGCATGGCCTACGTCTACTGGATCGGCATCGCGGGCGTCGCCTTCCTCGGGGCCGCGAAGCCGTTCTGAGGTCCGCGCCGTGGCGCGCCCGCAGCTCGAGTTCGTGCAGGCGCAGGTGCTGCCCCCATGGCCGTGAATCGGATTCCGGGCCGCCGCACGCCGGCACCGTTGGTCCGCGCGCTGCGCTTGCCTGCCGATACCCACGCCTCCGCCTGCGCGAGAGTTCACCACGCCGAACGCTGAGTCGACGCGCGGATCACAAATGTGAAGAACGAGGCGTTCGAAGGGCTGTCCGCGCCCAGGCCGCGAGGCCGCTCCGGCGCGGCGACGCGCACCCGGCCGGCGTATGCTCGATCGAGGTCCGCGGTGTTGGCGCGCGGGCGGTTCGGTCGTTCACGGCTCGGAGGCTGCGGCGTGGTCCGCGACGTCATCATTGCGAGTGGACTCGTGGCAGTGACCTGGCTCGCGACCTTCTTCCTCGCGGCGCTGGTCGAGTACGCGCCGCACGCGAGCCTGTGGTTTCCGCCGGCGGCGATCAGCTATGCGGCCCTGCTCGTGTTCGGATGGCGCGCGCTGCCGGGCCTCTTCGTGGCCTGCCTCGCCGGGACCGTGGCCGTCAGCGTGGGCTATGCGCTCGATCGCGAGATCTCGCGCACGCTGCTGATCGGTGCTGGCTTCGCGATGGTCCACTGCGTCGCATACGGCCTGGTCGCGATCGCCGTGCGGCGCTCGCTGGGCATCGCGACCCCGACCCTGCTTCGGACCGTGACCGTCTTCCTGCTTGCCGGCCTCGTCGGCGCCGCGGTGGCGGCCTTCGCCGGTGCCTGGGTGATCCACTGGGGTGGGCTGTCGCCCGAACCGGATGCGCGGGCGATCGTCGTGCCGTGGCTGATCGGCGATTACGCAGGCCTGCTGGCGCTCGGCCCGCTGGCGGTGGATCTCTTCCAGCGCGCCGGGCGAAGACTGGACCTGCTGCCGCCGGGCTCAGGCTTCGGGTTCCTGGTGCTGCCGAGCCCACCCGCGCGACGGCGCGCATTCTCTGGAAAACTCGCGCTGCTGCTGGCGGTGACCGCGCTGGTCCTGCTCGCGATCTGGCGGCTGCCGGGTGACCCGGCCGTCGCCTTTGCGATCTTCGCCGCCGCGATCGTCCAGCTCTGGATCGTGCACACCGAAGGTGCTCGCGCTGCAGTCCGGTCGCTCGCGGCATTCAGCATCGCGTGCGCGATCGGCGCCGGTGCCTTCGACCTGATCGACGCCGCACTGACCCTCCAGTTCGCGGTGATCGTGGTCGCGGCGAGCACCTGCTTCGGGCTCGCGGTGCCGGTGCTGTATGCCGAGAACGCCCGACTGCGCGAGCTGCTGATCCACGATCCGCTGACCGGCGCCTACTCGCGCGCCTTCTTCGAGGAGCTCGCGGCCGAGCATCTCGCCGCGGCGCTCACGCAAGGTCGACCGGCGGCACTGGTGCTGCTCGACGTCGATCGACTGAAGCCGGTCAACGACCGCTTCGGCCACGCCGCCGGCGACCGGCTGCTGCAGGCGATCGTCGCCGCATGCCGCTCGACGCTCGCTCCCGGCGAGCTGATCGGGCGGGTGGGCGGCGACGAGTTCGCGCTGCTGCTGCCGGCGGCCGATGCGGCGATCGCCGACGCCAAGGTCGAGCGCATCCGGCGCGCGTTCGCCGGAATCGCAGGCCGTCGCGACGACGAGCCGCCCCCCGGCGCCAGCGTCGGCGTCGCCGTGCTCGGCCGCGACGGCGACGACTACGCGAGCCTGGTCGCGCGCGCCGACGCGGCGATGTACGCCGACAAGCGCGCGGCGCGCGACCGCGGCGCCGACCGACAGGCCCCGTGAGCGATGCGTGGGCGCCCGCCGGTCGGCGGCGGGCGGCCGCGCTCAGGCCGTCGACGGATCGGCCTTGGCCGGATCGATCCCGTAGAGCTGCATCGCCCGGGTCACCGCGCCGCGCGGCAGCTGGCCGGTGTCGGCCAGCGCCGCCAGCGTCGCGTGCGCGACGTAGTGGCGATCGACCTCGAAGAAGCGGCGCAGGTTGGCGCGCGTGTCCGAGCGGCCGAAGCCGTCGGTGCCGAGCACGGTGTAGTGGACGTCGCGCGGGACGTAGGCGCGCACCTGCTCGCCGAACGCGCGCACGTAGTCGGTCGCCGCGACCGCGACCTTGCCGGGCCGCGAGCCGAGGCACTCGGTCACCCACGCGGTCTGCGGCGGCGCGGCCGGGTTCAGCCGGTTGTGGCGCTCGACGCGCGCGCCATCGCGGCGCAGCTCGGTGAGGCTCGGGCAGCTCCAGACGTCGCAGGCGACGCCGAAGTCGCGCTCGAGCAGCTCGGCCGCCGCGATCACCTCGCGCAGGATCGTGCCCGACCCGAGCAGCTGCGCGGTCACGCGCGGCTCGCCGCCGGCGAGCCCGGACGTGCCGTCGCGCAGCAGGTACATGCCGCGGATGATCCCGGCCTCGGCGCCCTCCGGCATGCCGGGGTGCGCGTAGTTCTCGTTCATCAGCGTGACGTAGTAGTAGACGTCTTCCTGCTGCTCGACCATGCGCCGCATGCCCTCGCGCAGGATCACGCAGACCTCGTAGGCGAAGGTCGGGTCGTAGCTGATGCAGTTCGGGATCGCGCCGGCGAGCAGGTGCGAGTGCCCGTCCTCGTGCTGCAGGCCCTCGCCGTTCAGCGTCGTGCGGCCCGCGGTCGCGCCCAGCAGGAAGCCGCGCGCGCGCATGTCGCCGGCGGCCCACGCGAGATCGCCGATCCGCTGCATGCCGAACATCGAGTAGAAGATGAAGAACGGCAGCATGATGCGGTTGTTGGTGCTGTAGCTGGTCGCGGCGGCGATCCAGCTCGACATCGCGCCGGCCTCGGTGATGCCTTCCTGCAGCACCTGACCGGCCTCGTCCTCGCGGTAGTACATGAGCTGGTCGTGGTCGACCGGCTTGTAGAGCTGGCCGACCGGCGAGTAGATGCCGATCTGCCGGAACAGGCCCTCCATGCCGAAGGTGCGGGCCTCGTCGGCGATGATCGGCACCACGCGCGGGCCGATCGACTTGTCGCGCAGGATGATGTTGAGCGCCTGCACGAAGGCCATCGTGGTCGAGATCTCGCGCTCGCCGGTGTCCTTGAGCAGCCGCTCGAAGGCCGCGAGCGGCGGCGTGGTCAATGCCTCGTCGGCGCGGCGGCGGCGCTGCGGCAGCGGCCCCCCGAGCGCCTCGCGGCGGGCCTTGAGGTACCGCACTTCCTCCGACTCGGGGCCGGGGTTCAGGAACGGCACCTCGTCGAGCCGGTCGTCCGGCACCGGCAGCTTGAAGCGGTCGCGGAACGCGCGGATCGCGTCCGTGTCCATCTTCTTCTGCTGGTGGGTGATGTTCTGCGACTCGCCGGCCTCGCCCATGCCGTAGCCCTTGACGGTCTTGGCGAGGATCACGGTCGGCTGGCCGCGGTGCGCCATTGCGGCGGCATAGGCGGCGTAGATCTTGTGCGGATCGTGGCCGCCGCGATTCAGGTGCGCGATGTCCTCGTCCGACCAGGTGCGCACGAGCTCGGCGGTCTCGGGGTACTTGTTGAAGAAGTGCTCGCGGGTGTACGCGCCGCCGTAGGCCTTGAAGTTCTGGTACTCGCCGTCGAGCGTCTCGCCCATCAGCTGGCGCAGGCGGCCGCTCGTGTCACGCGCGAGCAGTCCGTCCCACAGCGAGCCCCACAGCACCTTGATCACGTTCCAGCCGGCGCCGCGGAACACGCCTTCGAGCTCCTGGATGATCTTGCCGTTGCCGCGCACCGGCCCGTCGAGGCGCTGCAGATTGCAGTTGATCACGAACACCAGGTTGTCGAGATGCTCGCGGCCGGCGAGCGAGATCGCGCCGAGCGACTCGGGCTCGTCGGATTCGCCATCGCCCATGAAGCACCAGACCTTGCGGTCGGTCACCGGCATCAGGCCGCGATGCTCGAGGTACTTCCAGAAGCGCGCCTGGTAGATCGCCATGATCGGGCCGAGGCCCATCGAGACCGTCGGTGTCTGCCAGAAGTCCGGCATCAGCCACGGATGCGGATAGCTCGAGATGCCGTGGCCGTCGACCTCCATCCGGAAGTGCTCGAGCTGGGACTCGGTCAGGCGGCCCTCGAGGAAGGCGCGCGCGTAGATGCCGGGGCTCGAGTGGCCCTGGATGTAGAGGAGATCGCCGGGATGCGTCTCGGACGGCGCGCGCCAGAAGTGGTTGAAGCCGACGTCGTACAGGGTCGCGCTCGACGCGAAACTCGCGATGTGGCCGCCGAGCTCGCCCGGCTTGCGGTTCGCGCGCACGACCATCGCGAGCGCGTTCCAGCGCAGGATCGAGCGGATCCGCCACTCGAGCGCGGCGTCGCCCGGAATCTTCGCCTCGAGGTGCGGCGGGATCGTGTTGACGTAGGCGGTGGTCGGCTGGAACGGGATGTGGCCGCCGGCGCGCCGGGTCTCGTCGACCATGCGCTCGAGCAGGTAGTGGGCGCGCTCCGGGCCGTCGCTGCGAATCACCGCCTCGAGCGACTCGATCCACTCGCGGGTCTCGGTCGGGTCGAGGTCCTGCCCCAGCAGGTCGTCGAGTTGGTTCATGGTGGGCCGCCCTCTCCGCGTGCCGAACGTCCGATCCGCAATCATACGCGGGCCCGGGCGCGCCCCGCGCGGCCGATCGCGGCCGGTTTCCGTTCAGCGCCCCTGACGCGGTGTCCACTGCCGGTCCGTATACTGACTCGCCATTCCCGATCGAGGAGTCTGGCAATGATCCGGTCACTGGTCGTCTCCGCACTCGCCGCTGGCCTCGCGCTCGCACTCGCGCCGCACGTCCCGGTCCGCGCGGCCGAGGATCCGACCCATGTCTCGATCGGCGACGTGCCGGTCGCGACCGGCGCGCGCCGCACCGAGGTGCTCTCGGGTCTCGAGCACCCGTGGGGCATGGCGTGGCTGCCCGACGGCACGATCCTGGTCACCGAGCGTCCCGGGCGGCTCCGCATCGTCCGTGACGGCCAGCTGCTGCCCGATCCGGTTCCCGGCGTGCCCGAGGTGCTGGCCTTCGGCCAGGGCGGGCTCATGGACGTGAGCCTGCACCCCGACTTCGCGAAGAACCGGTTCGTCTACCTGACGCTCTCGGTCGGCACGCGCGAGGCCAACCGCACGCGCGTCGTGCGCGGACGCTTCGAGGACGACCGGCTCGCCGACGTCGAGACGATCTTCGAGGCCGCGCAGGCCAAGCCCGGCGGCGCGCACTTCGGCTCGAGGATCGCGTGGCTGCCGGACGGCACGATGCTGGTCAGCATCGGCGACGGCGGCAACCCGCCCACGTCGCTGGACGGCGCCTTCATCCGCCTGAAGGCGCAGGACCGGGGCAGCCACCTCGGCAAGCTCGTGCGGTTGAACGCCGACGGCAGCGTCCCGAAGGACAATCCCTTCGCCGGCGACGGCGAGGTCGCGGCGACGCTCTTCAGCTACGGTCACCGCAACATCCAGGGCCTCGCGGTCGACCGCGAGACCGGCGTGATCTACGCGACCGAACATGGCCCGCTCGGCGGCGACGAGCTGAACCGGATCGAGAAGGGCGCGAACTTCGGCTGGCCGACCGTGAGCCACGGCCGCGAGTACGTCGGCGGCGCCCGGATCGGCGAAGGCACCAGCAAGGACGGCATGGCGCCGCCGGTGCTGGTGTGGATGGCGGCGACCGCGCCGTCGGGCCTCATGGTCTATCGCGGCAAGGCCTTCCCCGAGTGGCGCGGGCAGGTGTTCTCGGGCGGACTGATGAGCCAGGACGTGCGCAAGATCGAGATCGGGGCCGACGGCCGCGTCGCCAGCCAGACCGCGCTGCGCGTCGGCGCGCGCGTGCGCGACGTGCGCGAGGGCCCGGACGGCTTCATCTACGTGCTGACCGACGAGTCGAACGGGCGCCTCTTCCGCTTCGAGCCGGCGGGCTGACCGAAGCCACATCGGGCGCGGCCGGCAGCGGATCGCGCCGCGGAATCCCGTCCACTGCCGCCGCGGCAGCCGGTTCGGCGGGGCCCGGCCTGTCGCGACCCGGGGCGAACGCGCTGCTGGACTCGGCGCGGCGGCCGTAGCACGATCCGTCCGCGTTTCCGGTGTGCTCCTCGCGGGCGGGCGGAGGCGTGGCGCGATGAACGAGCCGTACCCGGATTTCGCGGCGGCCTCGCAGGCCGTGATCGACTTCCTCAAGGCCGAAGTCCCGATGGGCCTTTGGATGGTGACGCGCACCGACGGCCACCGCTGGATCGCGCTGCAGGTCGCGGACCGTGGCTACGGGGCCAGACCCGGCGACGTACTCCCGTACGCCGAATCGCTGTGTGCCCAGCGTCTGGCGTGCCAGGCGCCGGACATCGCGCCGGATGTCGACCAGGTCGATGCCTACCGGGATGCGCCGGCGCGGCGACGCGCGCCGATCGGGGCCTACATCAGCTTTCCGCTGCTGCTCGAGGACGGCGCCGTGTTCGGCACCCTGTGCGCGCTGGATCCCGCGCCGCGACCGGCGGACATGCTCCGGCACCGGTCGCTGCTCGCGCTGCTCGCACGCCAGCTCGCGACGATCCTGCACGTCGAGCTGGCCCGCGAAGGTGCCTGGCGCGAGGCCGCGCTGGCCCGCGCCGCCGCCGAGACCGACCCGCTGACCGGCTGCCTCAACCGGCGCGGATGGGAGCAGCACTGCGAACGCGAGGAGGCCCGGTGCCGCGATCTCGGTTCGGCGCTGTCGGTGCTCGTGATCGATCTCGACGACTTCAAGACCATCAATGACCGTGGCGGCCACGCGGCGGGCGACCGACTGCTGCGCGCGACGGCCGATCGGATCCGCGACGTGATCGGCCCCGCTGGCATCCTGGCCCGCACCGGCGGTGACGAGTTCGCCATCCTGCTGCCGAACCTCGCCGCGGCTGGCGCCGAGCAACTCGCCGGGCGCCTGCGCGCGATGCTCGAGGCCGGCGCCATCGCCGCGTCGCTCGGGGTGGCCGAGCGCAAGCCGTACCGCGGCCTCGACGAGGCGTGGCAGCGCGCCGATCGGCGCATGTACGACGACAAGGAACGCAGGCGCCGCGGTGGCCTCGAAGGGCGGCTCCCGTGACGCTGGCCGCGCTCGGCGCCAGCCGCGTCGACCCGCGCAAGCGCCGGCGCGTGGCGCCGGCCTGCGCCTAGCTCCGGAGCCCCACGCCGCGCCGCAGCAGCACGATCGAGACCGCGCCGAGCACGACGACGAGGCCCAGCATCACCGCGTAGGCGGTGCCGATCGGCACGTCGCTGACGCCGAGCAGGCCGTAGCGGAAGGCGTTGACCATGTGCAGGATCGGGTTGAACTCGGACACGCGCTGCCAGAACGGCGGCAGCACCGCGACCGAGTAGAACACGCCGCCGAGGTAGGTCAGCGGCGTCAGGATGAAGGTCGGCACGATCGCGATGTCGTCGAACTTCTTCGCGTAGACCGCGTTGACGAAGCCGGCGAGCGAGAAGATCGTGGTCGCGAGCACGAAGGTCGAGAGCGTCACCCACGCGTGGTGCAGCGAGACGCGGGTGAAGACCATCGCGATCGCGAGCACGATCACGCCGACCATCAGGCCGCGCGCGACGCCGCCCAGCACGTAGCCGGTCAGCACCACCCACGGCGGCATCGGCGCCACCAGCATCTCCTCGACGTAGCGTCCGAACTTGGCGCCGAAGAACGACGAACTGATGTTGCCGTAGGCGTTCTGGATCACGCTCATCATGATGAGCCCGGGCACGATCCAGTCGATGTAGCCGACGCCCTGGACGGTGCCGATCTTGGCGCCGATCAGCTTGCCGAAGATCACGAAGTAGAGCGTCATCGTGATCGCCGGCGGCACCAGGGTCTGGCCCCAGATCCGCAGGATGCGGCGGATCTCGCGGCGCAGGATCGTGCCGAGCGCGACGAAGTGCCGAGCGCGCGCGCTCGCCGGCACGCCGGGATTCGATTCGAGCGCCGCGCTCATGCCGCCCTCCCGGAGGTCGAAGCGGCCGGACCGGTCAGGCGCACGAACAGCTCCTCGAGCCGGTTGGCCTTGTTGCGCATCGAGCGCACGCCGATCCCGTGCCGGTTCAAGGTCGCGAACGCGGCCGCGAGGTCCTGGCCGCGGTGCACGTCGAGCTCGAGCGTGGCAGCGTCGAGCCGGCGGACCTCGATGCCGTCGAGCGCCGGGATCGACTCGGCCGGGCCCGCGAGGTCGACGATGAAGGTCTCGACGTCGAGCTTTCCGATCAGCTCGCGCACCGAGGTGTGCTCGACGATCCGCCCGTGGTCGATGATCGCGACGTGGCGGCAGAGCTGCTCGGCCTCCTCGAGGTAGTGCGTGGTCAGGATCACCGTGGTGCCGGCCTCGTTGATGCGCTTCAGGAACTGCCACATCGAGCGCCGGATCTCGATGTCGACGCCGGCGGTCGGCTCGTCGAGGATCAGCAGGCGCGGCTCGTGCATCAGCGCGCGCGCGATCATCAGCCGCCGCTTCATGCCGCCCGAGAGCGTGCGCGACGGCACCCGCGCCTTGTCCCAGAGCTGGAGCTCGCGCAGGCGACGCTCGGCGCGCTCGGTCGCGAGCCGGCGCGGCACGCCATAGAAGCCCGCGGCGTTGCGCAGGATCTCGAGCGGCGTCTCGAACTGGTTGAAGTTGAGTTCCTGCGGCACGAGACCGATCTGGTCGAGGCAGGCCTCGCGCTCGCTCGCGAGGTCGCGGCCGAACACCCGCACGCGGCCGGCACTCGGGTTGACCAGCGTCGCGACGATGCCGATCAGGGTCGACTTGCCGGCCCCGTTCGGGCCGAGCAGCGCGAAGAAATCGCCCTCGGCGACCGCGAGCGAGACGCCGGCCAGGGCCGTCACGCCGTTGGCGTAGGTCTTTGCGAGGCCTTCGACCTCGAGGGCGGGTGTGCGCATCGGCTCGGGATTCGGGTGGGGTGACGCCGGACGCCTGCGACCCGGCGGGCGGCCGCGACCGGTGCGCCGTCGGCGCCGTCACAAGCCGCCTAGTATAGGTGTGCGCCCCCGACCCGCTGGCCGAGCCGACCGTGCAGCCGACCTTCCCGATCCGCCTCCTCGGTGCCCGGATGCTGGCGCCGACCGTCCGCCACATGGCCTTCGCGCGCGCCGACGGCGCGCCGTTCCGCTTCATCCCCGGCCAGTTCATCCAGATCCACTTCGAGCACGAGGGCGCGATGCTGAGGCGCAGCTACTCGGTCGCGACCCGCCACGGCGACCCGGCCGGGCCGACCGACACGATCGAGATCGCGGTGTCCTACGTCGAGGGGGGACCCGCGACGCGACTGCTGTCGAACCTGCGCGAGGGCGAGATCGTCACGGCCAGCGGTCCCTACGGCCGCTTCTGCCTCAACGACGCCGACGCCAATGCCCGCTACCTGCTGATCGGCACCGGCACCGGCGTGACGCCGTACCGCGCGATGCTGCCGGTGCTCGAGGGCCTGATGCGCGAGCGCGGGCTCGAGGTCGTGCTGCTCTTCGGCGCGCGCAGCGAGGCCGAGCTGCTGTATGGCGCAGAGTTCGACGCCTTCGCCGACGCCCACCCGGGCTTCACCTTCATGCCGTGCTTCTCACGCGTGCCACGCGCGCCGGCCCGTCCGGCCGACCGGACGGGTTACGTGCAGGACCAGCTCGCCGCGCTCGCGCCGGACCCCGCGCGCGACATCGCCTACCTCTGCGGCAACCCGAACATGGTCGACGCCTGCTTCGAGCGCCTGAAGGGCTACGGGCTTCCGATCACCCACATCCGGCGCGAGAAGTACGTCTCGCCGCCGGACCCGAAGCGGCTGGGACTCGCGATCGCAAGTCCCGGCTGAGGTCGATCCGGTCGCGCGCGAACGGCGCCCCGCGCGGCATGACTCATGCAACTGGTGGCGACGGCGGCGCGTGCCAGACTCGATCCATGATGACGAAACCACTGTCCGAATCTGCCACCCCGACGGCTCCGGTGCGTCGTCCGGCGTTCGCGTTGCCGCTGGCCTTGGCCGTCACCATGCTCGCGATCGCCGAGCCGGCCGCGGCCGCGGCACGGACGCTCGGGAGCCTGCGCTTCGAGCCCTGCACGTTGCAGGCGCCCGGCATGCCCGGCACGGTCGAGGCGCAGTGCACGACGCTCGAGGTGCCCGAGGACCGCGGCGCAGCCGACGGCCGCAGGATCCCGCTCGCGGTCGCTTGGGTGCCGTCGAGCTCGCCGCAGGCGCGCCCGGATCCGGTGTTCATGCTCGCCGGCGGCCCCGGCCAGTCGGCGCGCGAGAGCTACCCCGGCGTCGCCGGCGCCTTCGAGCGGGTGCGGCGCTCGCGCCACGTGGTCCTGGTCGACCAGCGCGGCACCGGCGGCTCGAACCGCCTGGCCTGCCTCGATGCCGAGGGTCGCAACGCCTTCAGCGAGACCGACGACACCACGCCCGAGGCCGCCGCGCGCTTCGCCGAGGGCTGCGCGGCGACCCTCTCCGAGCGCGCCGACCTGCGCCATTACACGACCAGCGACGCGGTCGCGGACCTCGACGCGGTGCGCGCGGCGATCGGCGCCGACACGATCAACCTCGTCGGCATCTCGTACGGCACGCGGGTCGCGCAGACCTACCTGCGCCGCTTTCCGCAGCACGTGCGCACGCTGGTGCTCGATGGCGTGGTGCCGCCGGACCTCGTTCTCGGCAGCGAGCACGCGAAGAACCTCGAGGCGGCGCTCGACCGCCAGTTCGCGCTGTGCGAGGCGACACCGGAGTGCCTCGAGCGCCACGGCCGTCCGCGCGAGGCGCTGGACCGCCTGCGCGCGCGGCTGGCCGAGGGGCCGATCCCGGTGCGCTACCGCCATCCGGTCAGCGGCGAGTACGAGGACGGCCAGCTCGACGCCGGCGCGCTCGCGACCGTGGTGCGGCTGTTCGCCTACTCGCCGCGCACCGCCGCGCTGCTGCCGCGCACGCTCGCGCGCGCCGCGGCCGGCGAGCCCGAGACGCTGCTGGCGCAGGCGCGGATGATCGGCGAGCTGGTCGGCGACCAGATCGTGCACGGCATGCAGCTGTCGGTGGTCTGCGCCGAGGACGCCCCGAAGCTCGTCGTCGACCCGGCCGACGCCGACACCGTGCTCGGCACCGCCTTCGTCGAGTTCGCGAAGGCCCAGTGCGGCGTCTGGCCGGCCGGCCGCGCGCCGGACGACTTCTTCGCCCCGCTCGCGAGCGACAAGCCGGTGCTGCTGCTGTCCGGCGAACACGACCCGGTGACCCCGCCGCGCTACGGCGAGCAGGCGCTCGCCGGCTACCCCAACGGGCGGCACCTGGTCGCGCGCGGCACCGGCCACAACGTGCTGCCGGTCGGCTGCGTGCCGCGCCTGCTCGCGCGCTTCCTCGACAGCGCCGACGCGAAGGGCCTCGACGCGGGGTGCCTCGACGACCTCGGCGACACGCCGCCCTTCACCGGCAGCTACGGGCCCGAGCCGTGACTCCGGCCTTCGCCACCGCCTGCCACCCCCCATCGCCGGACTCCCGCTGATGCTCGAAGTCGAGAACCTCCACAAGGCCTTCAGGACGAAGACCGGCACGGTGCGCGCGGTCGACGGCGTGTCGTTCCGCGCCGCCGACGGCGAGATCACGGGCCTGCTCGGCCCGAACGGCGCCGGCAAGACCACCGCGCTCAGGATGCTCTACACGCTGATGGCCCCCGACCAGGGCGCGATCCGGGTCGACGGCATCGACGTCGCGAAGGACCCGACCGCGGCGCGGCGGCGCCTCGGCGTGCTGCCCGACGCACGCGGCATCTACAAGCGCCTGACCTGCCGCGAGAACATCGCCTACTTCGGACGCCTGCACGGCATGGCCGAGGCCGAGATCGCGCGCCGCACCGACGCGCTGGTGTCCGCGCTCGACATGGGCGAGATCGCCGACCGTCGCACCGAAGGCTTCTCGCAGGGACAGCGCACCAAGACCGCGATCGCGCGCGCGCTGGTCCACGACCCGAGGAACGTGATCCTCGACGAGCCGACCAACGGCCTCGACGTGATGACGACCCGCGCGCTGCGCGAGTTCCTGAAGCGGCTGCGCGCCGAGGGCCGCTGCGTGCTGTTCTCGAGCCACGTGATGCAGGAGGTCGCCGCGCTTTGCGACCGCATCGTCATCATCGCCCACGGCCGCGTGGTCGCGAACGGCAGCGCCGAGGAGCTGCGCGCCGCGACCGGCGAGGCCAGCCTCGAGGACGCCTTCGTCAAGGCGATCGGCTCGGCGGAGGGCCTCCACTGATGCGCGCCGTCCTGACCGTCTGGGCCAAGGAGCTCATCGACACCTTCCGCGACCGCCGCACGGTGCTGACCAGCCTGCTGATGGGTCCGCTGCTCGGGCCCCTGCTGCTCGCCGGGATGCTGTCGATGATGGTGAGCCAGCAGGTCGACCGCGCCGAACGCCGCCTCGAACTGCCGGTCGCCGGCGCCGAGCACGCGCCGAACCTGGTCGCGTGGCTCAAGCGCCAGGGCGTCGACGTGAAGGACGCGCCGGCCGACGTCGATCGCGCGATCCGGCGCCAGGAGCTCGACGTCGTGCTGGTGATCGCGCCGGCCTTCGCCGACGACTGGCGCGCCAACCGGCCGGCGCTGGTCGAGGTCGTGCACGACGCCTCGCGCGCGCAGCAGACCGGAGTCACGATCGCGCGGGTCAAGGCGCTCATCGCGCAGTACGGCGCCGAGATCGGCTCGATGCGGCTGGTCGCGCGCGGCGTGCACCCCGGGGTGTCGAGCCCGATCGCGGTCGCCGAGCGCGACCTGTCCACGCCCGAGGCGCGCTCGGGGATGATGCTGTCGTTCCTGCCGTACATCCTGATCCTCGGCGCCTTCCTCGGCGCGATGCACGTGGCGATGGATTCGACCGCCGGCGAACGCGAGCGGCAGTCGCTCGAGCCGTTGCTGGCGACGCCGGCCGCGCGCGCCGCGATCATGTCGGGCAAGCTCGCCGCCGCCGCCAGCTTCGCGCTGATCGCGCTCGCGCTGACGCTGGCCGCGATCGTCGTCACGTTCCCGTTGATGCCGACCGACAAGATCGGCATGAAGATCGACCTCGGCCTCCCCGCCGCGCTCAGGATGTTCGCGGTGCTGGTCCCGATCGCGCTGTTCGGCGCGGCATTGCTGACGCTGATCTCGGCCTACGCGAAGAGCTACAAGGAAGCGCAGAGCTACACCAGCCTGCTGCTGCTGCTGCCGATGATCCCGACCATGGTCCTGCTGGTGAACCCGGTCAAGACCGAGGCGTGGATGCTGGCTGTGCCGTTCCTCGGCCAGAACCAGATGATCATGAAGCTCGTGCGCGCCGAGACCATAGGCGCGCTCGAGTGGGGCATCGCGCTCGGCGCGGGTCTGGCGCTCGCCGCGATCGTCTGGGCGCTGGCCGCGCGCCTCTACCGCCGCGAGCAGCTCGCGATCTCGGCGTAGGCCGCGCCGTGATCGATGGCATCGGCGCCGGTCGGAACGGATCGAAACGGCCGCCCGACCGGCGCCGCGCGTCAGGGACGCGCCGCGCCGACGGGCACCGCTGGTTCGAGCGCCGCGATCGCGGGCAGTCCGGCTGGGTGGGACCCCGGATGGCGGATCTTCACTCCGCCGAGCGTCGGCAGCGGCCACGCCGTCGCGCGATCGGCGTCGAGCCCGGCGCAGGCCTCGAGCCAGGCGCGGATCGCGCCGACGTGGCTCACGACCACGATCGGACCCGCCGTTCCGGGCGCGCTGACGAGCCGCTGCCACGCGCGACGGACGCGCGCGATCACGTCGGGCCACGCCTCGCCGCCCGGCGGCGCGAGCCGGCGCCAGTCGGCATACCAGGCGGCGAGCCGCGCGCCGTCGTGCCGTTCGATCTCCGCCCACGCACGCCCCTCCCAGGCGCCCAGGCCGACCTCGCGCCAATCCGGATCGTGCTCGACCGCGATGCCGAAGCGCGCCGCGAGCGGCTCCGCGGTGGCGATCGCGCGGGCAAGGTCGCTCGCGATCACGCGAGCCGGCGGCGGTCCGCGCCAGTCCGCGGCGAGGTGCGCCGCCGTCACACGGCCAGCAGGCGTCAGCGGCCAGTCGGTCTGGCCGCCGGCCACGCCGGCGGGCGCCGCGCTGTCGGCGTGGCGCAGCAGCACGATCTCGCGCACGCCGGACTCGTTCACGCGAGCACGGCCGCGGCCGCGAGCAGCCACGCCACCTCGACCAGCTGGTTGGTCGCACCGAGGCAGTCGCCGGTGATGCCGCCGATCCGCGCGCGATAGAGCGCAGCCGACGCGGCGACGATCACCAGGGTCGCGACGGCCCCGATCGCGACCAGCACGACCCCGGCGGCGAGCCCGAGCGCGGCGAGCGCGGCGAGCGTGACGAGGCTTCCGACCGCGAGCTCGACCGGGCCGATGCCGCTCGCGACCGGCTTCATCGCGCCGGCGTCGCGGACGTAGGGCAGGGCGCGCGCCAGCGCGAGCGTCGACCAGCGCGCGGCCGCGTGCGCGCCGATCAGCACCGGCAGCGCCTCGCCCGGATCGAGTGCGGCGATCGCCTGCCACTTGCCGAGCACCAGCAGGACGAGGGCCATCGCGCCGAAGGTGCCGACCCGGCTGTCGCGCATGATCTCGAGGCGACGTTCGGCGGTCCAGCCGCCGAACAGGCCGTCGGCGGCGTCGGCCAGGCCGTCCTCGTGGAACGCGCCGGTGGCGAGCACCATCGCCGCGATCGCGGCCAGCGCCGCGAGCGCCGGCGGCCAGATCGACGACGCGGCCCAGTACACGCCGGCCCCGAGCGCGCCGATCGCGATTCCGACCAGCGGAAACCAGCGCGCGCTGCGGCCGAGCTCGACCGGATCGCCGAGCGCGCAGCGCGCGACTCCCGGCAGCCTTGTCAGGAAGGTCGCCGCGGTCGCGATCCGCCGGAGCTCGGTCCCGATCACGCCGGCGTCCGGTCGGAGACGCCGGCCGAGTCGAAGGTCGCCATCTCGCGCATCACCGCGGCGGCGGCGCGCAGCAGCGGGATCGCGAGGATCGCGCCGGTTCCTTCGCCAAGCCGCAGGCCGAGGTCGAGCAGTGGCTCCGCGTCGAGCGCGTCGAGCGCGAGCGCATGGCCGGCCTCGGCCGAACGGTGCGCGAACACGAGATGCCGCCGGATCTCGGGATCGATCCGGACCGCGACCAGCGCGGCGACCGTCGCGATGAAGCCGTCGACGACCACGATCCGCGCACCGGCCGCGGCGGCGGCGATCGCGCCGGTCATCGCGGCGATCTCGAGCCCGCCAAGCTCCGCGAGCAGGCGGCCCGGCTCGTCGATTCCGGCGACCCGCCGGAGCGCGGCGTCGACCGCGCGGCGCTTTCGCGCGAGGCCCGCATCGTCGATCCCGGTGCCGCGACCGACGCACGATCCGGAAGGGGCGCCGGTCAGCGCCGCGAGCAGCGCCGCGGCGGCCGTGGTGTTGCCGATGCCCATCTCGCCGACCGCGATCGCATCGACGGCGCCCGCACGGTGGACGGCGGCGACGCCGGCGGCGAACGCGGCATCCCGCTCGGCCACGGTCATCGCCGGCGCGCGGTCGATGCGCGCGGTGCCGCGCCGGGTCTTGGCGACGACGATTCCGGGCGGCACCGCGTCGGCCGCGACATCGACTCCGACGTCGACGACCTCGACCTCGACGTCGTGCGCGCGCGCGAGCACGCACGCCGCGGCCCCGCCCGACGCGAAGGCGTGCAGCATCTCGCGGGTGACCGCGCGCGGATAGGCCGAGACGCCGGCCTCGGAGATGCCGTGGTCGGCGGCGAAGACGACCAGCCGGACGCGGCCGATCCGCGGTGCGAGCGTGCGCTGGCGCGCCGCGAGCTCGACCGCGAGCGCGCCGAGGCGGCCGAGCGCGCCGGCCGGCATCGTCTTGCGCGCGAGTTCGTCGCGCGCCGCCTGCTCGTGGTCACTCATCGCCGCGCCACGCGACCGTCAGCAGCCATTCGCGACGCGGCGTCGCGAAGCCCCGGGCCAGTTCGTAGTCCCGGTCGAACGCGTTGCCGAGCCGCGCGCCGAGCCGGAAGCCGCCGCGCAGTCGGTGCTCGTAGCGGAGGTCCGTCAGCGCGTAGCTCGAAAGGTCGCCGCCGAAGTCGCGACGCTGGCCGACGTGCTGCCACGCGAGCCCGAAGCGGCCGGCGTCACCGACCGGGACGTCGAGCTCGATGCCGGCCTTGCGCTTCGGCCGGCGCAGCAGCTGAAGGCCGGTGCGCGCATCGACCGCATCGAGCGTGCCGACGTCGACCGCGAGCGCAAGCGGCCCGAAGTCGCGCGACCAGCGCGCCTCGAGGCCGTCGATCTCGGCCCGGTTGACGTTGATCGCCTGCGAGCGCACGCCCTGGAACGCGATCAGGTTGCGGATGGCGGTCTCGTAGGCGGCGAACGTGAAGCGGTTGTCGCCGAGCTTCAGCGCGAGTCCGAGTTCCCGGTTCGTCGATCGCTCGGGCGCGAGGTCCGGGTTGCCGGCGAAGCTGCCGCCGAATCCCGGCGAGTAGAGCTCGTTGAAGTTCGGCTGGCGGAATCCCTGGCCCCAGGACGCGTAGAGCCGTCCGGCATCGAAGGCGAAGCCGGCGGCCGCCTGCGCGGTGGTCGCGCCGCCGAACTGGCTCGAGTCGTCGCGCCTCAGCGCGAGTTCGTAGTGGAACGGCGCGGGGTCGCCCTGCAGGCTCGCGAACAGCGCGTGGTTTCGGCGCGCGCGGCGATAGACATCGCGGCCGCTCGCGGTGTCGCGGTTGCCGCCGCGCTCGTCGGTGCCGTTGTAGCCGAACACGCTGCGCAGCGTGTCGCCGAGCGCGACGCGGTGGATCCAGTCGAGCTGAACGCGTTCGGTGCGGAAGGCCTGCGCGAACGCCGGCGTGTCGAGCCGCTCGCCGCCGTGGCCGACGAGCAGTTCGTGCGTCCAGCCTTCGGCCAGCGGCCCTTGCCACGTGAACGCGATCGCGTCATTGCGCGCGTCGGTCTCGCCGCGGTCGAAGGCGATGTCGGCACGCGTCGCGTACGCGGAGAACCCGAGCACGTGGTCGCCGAGCGCGTGGCGCGCGCGCAGCGCGAGGTTCCGGTTGTCGTAGCCGTCGCGGTCCGGATCGAAGCTGAAGTTGCCGGGTCGGGTCGCATTGAAGCCGTCGAAGGCTTCGGCGCCGGCGTGGACCGAGAGCGCCGTGGTGCCGTCGTCGAAGCCCCAGCCGCCGTGCGCCGCGTGGCGGCCCCAGCGCCCGGCTCGCAGGCTGGCAGAGGGCGCCGCGGCGCGGCGCGTCGTGATCGCGATCACGCCGCCGAGCGCGTCCGAGCCCCAGTACGCCGCGCGCGGGCCGCGCACGATCTCGATCCGCTCGATCTGGTCCACCGGCAGGTGCTCCCACGCGAAGGCGCCGGTGTTGGCGCTCGCGACGCGCACGCCGTCGATCAGCACGAGCACGTGGTTCGAGTTGGTGCCGCGCAGGAAGACCGACGTGCTGCTGCCGGAGCCCCCGGTGCGCGCGAGGTCTAGCCCCGACACGCGCCGCAGCAGCTCGAGCACGTCGGGGGCCTGGGATCGCTCGATGTCCGCGCGCGTGAGCACGGTGACGCCGGCGAGCACGTCGTCGATGCCGAGCTCGGCGCGCGAGGCGGTGACCTGGACCGGTGGCAGCGCGGCAGCTCGGCCGGTCGCCAGGGCGGACGGGGATGGAAGGGCGATCGCGGCCAGCACCGCGGCCGCGAGGGAAAGACGCGTCATGTTCTGCTCCTCGTTGTACGCACACCCGCGAAGAGCCGGGCAGCACGGGAGCGACGGAAACGGACGCAGGAGCCGGCGGGCGTCGGCGTCAGTCACCGACATCGCCCTCCGCGATGCGACCGGCCACGGCGGACGGGTGCCGCCGTGGGGCCAGGCCGGTCTCCGGGCTGATCGGCGATGTCGTCTCCGACATCCGCCGGTTCCGCCTTCCCACGCGAACCGCGCAGTGGCACGAGGAACCGGCTGTCCGAATCACCGTTGCGGGGGCAGCGCCCGATTGGCACGGGCTTCCCGTTTCACCGGCCGACCGCGGACGCGGCTGGCCGACACCTGGCGGCGTGCAGGGTAGCGACTCCGGCCCGACCACTCAATCACGAGGGCTTCACGAGTCGATCGCGAGTTGCCGGGGAGCCCAGGCCACCGTTGCAAATGCGAATGCGTCGCATTACGCTTTCTTGCGCGCAAGCCCGCGGCCCGTCCTGCCAGCCAGCGTCCATCCCGATCGAGGAGACGTGCCATGCGGGACGCGCGCCTGACCAAGCCAACCGCGCCGACCTTCGCCGCGATCGCGGCGATGGCCGGAGATCGTTGTGGGTCGCGGGGAGGACGCCAGCCATGACGGCGCTCGACCGGCTGGTCGGCGACACGTTCCGCCTGTCTGCGCGCCGCGCCCGCGCGTCCGTCTCGGAGGCCGCGCTGGTGGCCTTCGCGCGCACGATCGACCTTCCGGAGGGACCCGCGGCGGTGATGGATTGCCTGCGCCGGATGGGCTGCCTCGTCGACTGGTGGCCCGGCGCTTGCGCGATCCGGCCGCTCTCGGGCGGGCTGTGCCAGGTCGGCGACATCGGCCTCGTCGAGGCCCGGCCCGAGGACCTGCTGCTGCGCGTGCTCGCGTTCCGCCCGAGGCGCCTCGTGCTCGCGCTCGCCGGCGAGCGGTCGCTGACCGTCGTCGATCTGGTCCTGCGCGAGACCGGCGCCGGCTGCGAACTCGGCATCCGCTTCGAGCGGCCGGCGCCCGCCTGGCCCGGCGCCGAGGCCTGGGCTGCGCGCCGCCTGGCGCGATTCGGCGCCCGCGCGGCCGTGCGCCTCGAGTGGCATCTGCGCGAGCGGATGCGTCCGACCGACGCGCCCGATCCGCCCGCGATCCCCGAACGAACACGCGCCTGAGCCCGACGCGCGCCGGACGACCGGCCGGCCAACGCAGCGCGCCTCGACCCTGGATCCCCTTCCCGCCGCACGGAGCGACATCGATGCGATTCCCCTGGAACCCCCTTCCCCGTCA
>PVBP01000026.1 GCA_002995625.1 Lysobacteraceae bacterium
CTGCCTCGCGACCAGCCCCCGCTCGGCGAGCTCGCGCTGACGGGCCGCCTCGCGCTCGGCCTGGGCCAGCCGCGCGTCGGCCTCGCGCAGGGCCGCCTGCGCGGCGGGCCGGTCGCGCGTTTCGATCTGGGCCAGCGCCGCCTCGGCCTCGCGAACCCGGGCGAGCGCCTCGTCATCGCGCAGCCGGGCGACCACGTCGCCGGCGCGGACGCGATCGCCGTCGGTGACCAGCCGCTCGGCCACGGTGCCGACGATCTCGCTGCCCACGGTCACGCGCGAGGGCGTCTCGACCCGGCCGGTCGCGACCACGTTCGCGACCAGTGGCCCCGCGGTCACCGGATAGGCATCGACCACCGGGCCGAGCAGCCAGCCGGGAGTCGCGCGGCCCAGCAGCACGCCGACGAGGCCGGCGACGAGCCAGACGACGGGACGACGCCAGAGCGGTTTGGACATCGGGACAGCCATGATGGGAGAGGGCGGAAGTCTATGCGACCGGCTCGTGACGACCGCCTCGACGCAGCCCCCTCGCCGGCAGCCTAGAATCGGGCCGATCCTGGGGAGTTATGCGATGAACGCACCGACCCGCCGCGACGAGACCCGCGTGATCCGCGCGCCGCGTGGCCCCGAGCGCAGCTGCCGCAGCTGGCTCACCGAGGCGGCCTACCGGATGATCCAGAACAACCTCGACCCGGACGTGGCCGAGAACCCGGCCGAGCTGGTCGTCTACGGCGGCATCGGCCGCGCCGCGCGCGTCTGGGCGTCCTTCGACGCGATCCTCGCCGCGCTGCGCGAGCTCGGCGACGACGAGACGCTGCTGGTCCAGTCCGGCAAGCCGGTCGGCGTGTTCCCGACCCACCCGGACGCGCCGCGCGTGCTGATCGCGAACTCGAACCTGGTGCCGCGCTGGGCGACGTGGGAGCACTTCCACGAGCTCGACCGCAAGGGCCTGATGATGTACGGCCAGATGACCGCGGGCTCGTGGATCTACATCGGCACCCAGGGCATCGTGCAGGGCACCTACGAGACCTTCGTCGAGATGGGCCGCCAGCACTACGGCGGCAACCTCGCCGGCAGGTGGATCCTGACCGCGGGCCTCGGCGGCATGGGCGGCGCGCAGCCGCTCGCGGCCTCGCTGGCCGGCGCCGCCTCGCTCCACGTCGAGTGTCGGCAGTCGAGCATCGACTTCCGCCTCCGCACGCGCTACCTCGACGAGCAGGCGCGCGACCTCGACGACGCGCTGGCGCGGATCCGCGCGCACTGCGAGGCCGGGCGCGCGGTCAGCGTGGGCCTGCTCGGCAACGCCGCCGAGGTGCTGCCCGAACTCGTCCGTCGCGGCGTGCGGCCGGACGCGGTGACCGACCAGACCAGCGCGCACGATCCGGTGCACGGCTACCTGCCGGCCGGCTGGACGGTCGCCGAGTGGCTCGAGCGCCAGCAGACCGACCCGGCCGGCGTCGCGGCGGCCGCGAAGCGCTCGATGCGAATCCACGTCGAGGCGATGCTGGCCTTCCAGCGGATGGGCGTGCCGGCCTTCGACTACGGCAACAACATCCGGCAGATGGCGAAGGACGAGGGCTGCGCGAACGCCTTCGACTTCCCCGGCTTCGTCCCGGCCTACGTGCGGCCGCTGTTCTGCCGCGGCATCGGTCCGTTCCGCTGGGTCGCGCTGTCGGGCGACCCCGAGGACATCCGCCGCACCGACGCGAAGGTCAAGGAACTGATCCCGGACGATCCGCACCTCCATCGCTGGCTCGACATGGCCGGGGAGCGCATCGCGTTCCAGGGCCTGCCCGCGCGGATCTGCTGGGTCGGCCTCGGCCAGCGGCACCGGCTGGGGCTCGCGTTCAACGAGATGGTGCGCAAGGGCGAGCTGAAGGCGCCGATCGTGATCGGCCGCGACCACCTCGACTCGGGCTCGGTCGCCTCGCCGAACCGCGAGACCGAGGCGATGGCCGATGGTTCGGACGCCGTCTCCGACTGGCCGCTGCTGAACGCGATGCTGAACGTCGCGGGCGGCGCGACCTGGGTCTCGCTGCACCACGGCGGCGGCGTCGGGATGGGCTACTCGCAGCACTCGGGCGTCGTGATCGTCGCCGACGGGACCGAGGCGGCCGACCGCCGGCTGGCGCGGGTGCTCTGGAACGACCCCGGCACCGGCGTGATGCGCCACGCCGACGCCGGCTACGAGGCCGCCCGCCGTTGCGCGGCCGAGCAGGGCCTGAAGCTGCCGATGGGCTGAACGCGTGACGTGCCGCTGCTTCAATGCAGCCGGACATGGGCGTAGGATGCGCTCGGGGAAATGTTCCCGTTCGAACAGGAGGCGCTCCATGTCCGCACGTCATCGATGCCTTCAGACCGTTCTCGTGGCGCTGTCCGTGGCGGCGCTGGCGTTCCCGCTCGCGGCTGCCCCGTCCCGCAGCTTCGAGATCGTCGATGCCCGCCAGGGCCACTGGCGCGGCGATGCGCGCAACGTCCCCGGTGGCGCCGAGGTCGTGATCGGGGATCGCACTCTCGGCAAGTCGCTGGTGGACCGGCTGGCCGCGCGGCTGGATCGAGCCCCCGACGCGATGATCAACGGCAAGCGTCTCACGGTGTCGCAGGCACGGCTGACGCTGTTCATCGAGGACGGCTTCGCGATCCCGGCCCAGGCCTCGCTCGACCCGTCGATCCGGCGCATCGCCGAGATCAACGCCAGCGACGAGCTGAGCCAGATCTCGGTGCATTCGACGATGGCCACCCGGCGATACATCGCGACGATTGCGGGGGATGTCGACGGACGGCCGTTCGCGACCGAGCAGGTCGTGACGTTCCGAAACCCGTCGGCGGATGCGCGCAGCCGCAACCGCGCGATCGAGGCCGCGCTGAGCGACGCGGTGGCGCAGATCACGCGTTCCGCGAACTGACAGACGGTGGTAGGCGGATGACGGCGCGCGGCGCGACGGAGGTCACGTCGCGCCGCCGTCGGCGTCGTGCGTCAGTTGTCGCGGCGGTCCGCGCCGCAGGCGCTCGATCTCGGCCTCGAGTTCTTCGATCCGCGCCTCCCGCGGCGACCGGTTGGACGCGAACGCGGCGAGCACGAACAGGTTCAGGACCGGCACGCCGATCGCCAGCCCGTACCAGAACGGGTAGCCGAGTCGTTCCGCCAGCCGCATGCCGACCACGAGCAGGATGGCGAGGACGAGGATGCCGAGAAGGATCGACATGGCAAGAATCGGGGCGCGCCATTGGGAGGATCCCGGAATCTAGCAGTGGCGAGGGGGCCGACCGTTTGAAGCGCCCCGCTCCGCCGCGTGCCGCCACGGCCGGCGGGCATCGCGCCAGGCCGCGATCGGGCCTCGGTCGGTTCGGGCAGCGCATCGGCCAGTCCGCGGGCGAGCCGTGGGGAGCAGTCGTACCGGCCCGGAGACGGAGGTTCCGGAATCGCTTTGCTCGGCCCGCGAACGCGGCAGTCGGGCGAGCAGGGTGATCAATCCTGACGTTCTTAACTTCCCGTGAACGGCGTGTTAACTTCATGCCTCTGTCAGCCGTCGTTCATGCCGCTGGCAGTGACCCGAGCCCCCGTTGCCGCCAGGACCCGCCACGATGACCCTCAAGAGAAACCGCCTGTCCGTCGCGCTGTCGACCGCCCTGTTCGCGCTCGGCGCGCCTGCATTGCTCGTCGCCGCCCCGGGACCTTCTCCCGAGCCGCAGGCGGGAGCCCAGCAGAGCGAGCCACAGGATCCGGCGGCGGAGCGGGAGACGGCGTCCGGGACCCGTGAACTCGAGACGATCACCGTGACCGGTTCGCGCATCCGGCGCGCCGGCTTCGACACGCTCGAGCCCGCGATCGTCGTCGACGCGGTGCAGATCCAGCGCCGCGGCCTGACCAACGTCGCCGACGCGCTCAACGAGCTGCCCGGCTTCGGCGTCGGCGTGACGCCCGAGGGCAACCAGTCGAGCTTCGGCGTCGGCGTCAACTTCGTCAATCGCTTCGGCCTCGGCACCCAGCGCACGCTGACGCTGATCAACGGCCGCCGCGTGGTCTCGTCGAATGCGCCGACGATCTTCGGGCCGGCGGCCGCGGGCCTGCAGGTCGACCTCAACATCGTGCCGACCCAGATCGTCGACCGGGTCGAGAACCTCGCGATCGGCGGCGCGCCGACCTATGGATCGGATGCGATCGCCGGCGTCGTCAACGTCATCACCCGCCGCAACTACGAGGGCCTCGAGGTCGGCGGCACCTACGGACTGACCCAGCGCTCGGATGCGGAGCGCTACAACGGGTTCGCGACGATCGGTCGCAATCTCGGCGATGGCCGGGGCAACTTCGTCGCGAGCCTCTCGATCGACAACATCGACGGCCTCGTCGCGACCGAGCGGCAGCGCTTCCGCGAGGCGTTCAGCTTCTCGCCGAACCCGCTCGCGTCGGCGGCCGGCCTGCTGCCGGGCCGCACCCCGCAGAACGACGGCCGCGTCAACCCGAACATCCCGTTCAACATCGGCAACAACGACGGGATCCCGAACTCGGTGCTGATCCGGAACTCGCGGATCTTCACGACCCCGTTCGGCGGTCTGATCCTGCCGGCGACCGGTGGCGTCTTCATCGGCGCGGTCCCGGGTGACAACCGGCTGCGCGGCTTCGGGCCGAACCAGACGACCTACCTCCAGTTCGACCCGAACGGCAACCTCGTGCCGTACAACCCGGGCGCGCCGTTCGGCACCCAGAACGCGAGCGGCGGCGATGGGCTGTTCCTCAACGAGACGCTGTCGCTGCAGGCCGACCTGCGCCGCGTCAGCGCCTACGGCCAGGGCAGCTGGTACTTCACCGACTCGATCGAGGGGTTCTTCGAGGGCACGGTCTACGACGCGAAGTCGGTCGAGGTCGTCGACCAGTCGATCTACAACTCGCCGCTGTTCGGCGGCCTCAGCGCGATGCTGACGATCCCGGCGACGCATCCGATGCTGACGCCGCAGGCACGCCAGGTGCTGCAGCAGAACGGGATCACCTCGTTCCGCTTCAGCAAGGCCGCGCGCGATCTGGTCGAGAACAACGCGAGCTCCGAATCGCGCCTGTATCGCGGGGTCGTCGGCCTGCTGGGCAACTTCGCGATCAACGAGCGGCCGTTCACGTGGGAGGTCTCGGCGAACTACGGCCGCAGCACCCAGGAGTTCTTCCAGACCGTCCTCAACCAGCAGAACTTCACCAACGCGCTGAACGTGGTGCTCGACGCGAATGGCCGCCCGGTCTGCGCCGGCACCGCGATTCCCGGCCTGATCATCCCGCAGCTGCCGGTCGGCCAGATCGGCCGGGTCGAGGGCCCGCGTCCGGATCCGGCCTGCGTGCCGCTCGACATCTTCGGCGAGGGTCGCGCCTCGCCGGCGGCGCGCGCCTACGTGACCGACCTGACCCGCGCGGTCGCGGTCCTGCAGCAGCAGATGTGGAACGCGAACATCAGCGGCAGCTTCTTCGACACGTGGGCCGGCCCGGTGGACTTCAACGTCGGCGTCGAACGCCGCAAGGAGAAGGGCGCGTTCACGCCCGACGACTTCCAGATCAACGCGCGCGGCCGGGCCGTCGCGATCAATCCGAACGCCGGCGAGTTCACGACCAAGGAAGCCTTCGCCGAGACGATCGTGCCGCTGTGGGATCCCGCCAACGGCACGCCGGGCCTGCATCGGCTCGACCTGACCGGCAAGTTCCGCTACGTCGACAACACCGTGAATGGCGAGTTCGACGCGTACACCTACGGACTGCAGTACCGGCCGCTGGCCGACCTCGAGTTGCGCGGCAACAAGACCCGCTCGCTGCGCGCGCCGGCGATCACCGAGCTGTTCACGCCGACCTCGAACATCTTCACGACCGTGCCGGACCCGTGCGACTTCCGCAACGTGAACTTGGGCACCCGGCCGGCCGTGCGGCAGCGCAACTGCGCCGAGTTCTACCGCTTCTACAACCTGAATCCGGCGACCTTCCAGTCGATCGCGGTCGGCGCGACGATCCCGGGCACGTCGAGCGGCGATCCGAACCTGCGCAACGAATCGTCCGATTCGCTGACCTACGGCATCGTCTGGCAGCCGTCGTTCATCGATGGTCTCCGACTGCAGGCCGACTACTACGAGATCAAGATCAAGGACGTGATCGCGAACCTGTCGGCAGCCCAGATCGCGACCGGCTGCTTCGACAACGACAACTTCAACGGCGCCGACGTGCCGAACGCGAACGAGTTCTGCTCGCGCTTCACCCGCGATGCGAACGGGCAGATCACGCAGGTCCGCACCGGCTTCGTCAATGGCGGCTTCCTGAACTTCCGCGGCGCCTCGGCCGAGGTCAACTACCGGCTCGATCTCGGGGACGTCGGCCTGCACGACTGGGGCCAGCTGGGCTTCGCCTGGACCTACTTCCAGCTGCGGCAGTTCCTCTCGTCGGTCAACCAGATCGTCGTCGACGATGCGCGCGGCACCTTCGCTCAGCCCAAGCGCCAGTACCAGTTCCAGACCCAGTGGGCGAGGGGGCCCTGGGACGTGTCGCTGCAGGGCAGCTACCTGCCGGGGTACCAGTTCTCGATCCCGCCGATCACGATCGAGAACCAGGACATCACCGAGGCCGGCAGCTACTGGATCTTCGACGCCGGCGTCGGCTACCTGATCAACGACCAGGCGACCGTGCGCTTTGCCGTGACCAACCTGTTCGACCGCGAACCGCCGTTCCCGATCGGCGGCATCGGCCAGTACGACGTGCTCGGCCGGCGCTACGCGCTGAGCTTCCGCTACAGCTTCTGATCGACATCGGGCGTCCGACGCCCGCGTCGCGCCGATTCAGGGGCCGCCTTCGGGCGGCCCTCTTCTCTGGAGCCCCTCGAGCGGAATCCGGGCGGGGATGACGCGCGCTATCTTCGCTCGTCGACTTCTGACGGGATCCGGCCCATGCGCCGCAACGCCATCGCCCCACAGTCCCGGATCGCCCCGCGACTGGCATTCGCCGGTCTGGCCGCGATGCTCCTTGCCGGGTGCGCGACGACCGCGACGGACCCGCCGGGTGCCTCGGCCGGCGAGGCCGCCCCACCTCGCACGATGGCCGAGGTCCTCGAGGCCGCGCCGGACTCCGACTGGCGGCCGATCGATCCGGAGCGCCTGCTGGTCCTGGACCTGCCGGGCGGTCCGGTGATGATCGAACTGGCGCCCGCCTTCGCGCCAAGGCACGTCGCCAACGTCGCGACGCTGGTGCGGGCCGGCTACTTCGACGGCAGCGCGATCGTCCGCGTCCACGACAACTACGTCGTTCAGTGGGCCGACCCGGCGCGCGAGGACCCGTCTCGACGGCGTTCCCTCGGGTCTGCCGCGGCGACGCTCGAACCCGAGTTCGATCGGCCGATGGCCGGGCTTGGGCCCTTCGTGGCATTGCCCGATGGAGACGCCTATGCATCAGAGGCCGGATTCGTCGACGGATTCCCGGTGGCGCGGGATGGCGACCGGGCGTGGCTGGTCCACTGCTATGGCATGGTCGGCGCAGGGCGCGACAACGCGCCGGACTCCGGCAACGGCGCCGAGCTCTATGCCGTGATCGGACACGCGCCGCGCAACCTCGACCGCAACGTCACCCTGGTCGGTCGCGTCGTGCTCGGCATCGAGCACTTCTCCGGCCTCCAGCGCGGGCCGGCGCCGATGGGCTTCATCGACGAACCCTCGCGCTTCGTGCCGATCGCGCGGGTCCGCTTCGCGAGCGACCTGCCCGAGGCCGAGCGCCCGCGCCTCGAAGCGCTGCGCACGGACAGCGCGTCGTTCGAAGCGCTGGTCGAGGCGAGGCGCAACCGCCGTGACCCGTGGTACGTCCGGCCAGCCGGTCGGATCGATCTCTGCAACGTGCCGTTGCCGGTGCGGAAGGTACCGGCCTGGGTCCGCTGACTCGAGCACCAAGCGGCGCCGCGGTTTCCGGCGCGCGACCGATCGGCGCCGACGTCTCTCTGGCGTGACCGACTCCGCTTCAGCGAGCGGCCGCCCGACCCGGCGCGACGAAGCGGTGGTCGGCGACCTTCGAGAGGTCGACCTCGCCGTCGCGATAGAGGCCGGCGTGGACCATCTCGGCCAGGAACCCGGCGATCCGCTCGGCGCGCATCGCGCCGATGCCGTGCTCGAGCGCGTCGCCGGACTCGACGATGCCCTGCGCCTTCATCAGCGCCACCGAAGCCTCGAGTTCGTCGATCGTGAGTTCGGGATTGTCGGCGAGCATCCGCGCGTTGGCGGCGGCGCGGTCGCCGTTGAGGTACGACCGCCAGCCGGCGATCGACGCGTCGACGAAGCGCTGCACGAGGTCGGGTCGGTCGCGCACGGTCGCGGCACGGGTCTCGATCAGCGTCGAGTAGGTCGAGAAGCCGTGATCGGCGAGCAGGTGCACGACCGGCTCGAAGCCCCCTTGCCGACGCACGTAGATCGGCTCCGCGACCGAGTAGCCCTGCTGCACGGCGCGCGGATTGGCGAGGAAGGCCGAGAGGCTGAAGTTGTAGGGCCGCAGCTGCTCGTCGCGGAAGCCGTGGCGGGCCTTGAGCCACTGCCACCACGTGAACTGCGCGTCCTTCGCGACCAGCACCACCGGGGCGTCGCGCAGCGCGGCGAAGTCCTCGTAACCGTGCCCCGGATGCGCGATCAGCGCCTGCGGGTCCTTCTGGAAGATCGCGGCCACGACCACGGTCGGCACGCCGTTCCTCACGTTGTCGAAGGCGTGCAGCAGGTTCCCGGCGATCAGGAAGTCGATGCGTCCGGCGGCCAGCAGGGGCCGATTGTTGACCTGCGGGCCGCCCTGGCGGATCTCGACGTCGAGCCCATGCGCCGCATAGGTGCCGTCGACCAGCGCCTGGTAGAAGCCGCCGTGCGCGGCCTGCGCCTTCCAGTTGGTCGCGAAGACCACGCGTTCCGGATCCGGGCCGGGGGAGCGTCCTCCGGTTGCGCTGCCGTTCGCGGGCCCGGACAGGGCGAGGAACAGGACGACGAGGCTGATCATCGACGATCTCATGGCGGGCGACTCGCTGAATGGGCAGGTGCGGGCTTCAAGGCCTGCCCGATGCCGCGAGCGTAGCGGCCGCGGGAGCAGCCGAGGGCCGTGTCGGCGGCATGACAGGATCGAGGGTCAGGTCACGTAAGAAGCAGCCATGACACAACGGATGATCGCCATGACCAGGATTCCAACGACATGGTTGCTCGCCGCCTTGCTGCTGCCCGTTGGCTGGGGCAGGGCCGAGGCCGCGACCTATTGCGTCGGCAGCGTCGCCGAGTTGCGTTCGGCACTCAACGCCGCGGCAGCCAGTCCGGAGAACGACGAGATCAGGATCCGGTCCGGCATCTACGCGACCGGCGGCACCGCCTTCGTCTACGCAAGCCCCAACAGTGGATGGGTGGGGCTCTATGGCGGCTTCGAGACCCAGGGCAGCAATCCGTGCGGTCGTCGTGTGCTGGACGCGAGCGTGACCCGACTGACCGCCGGAGGGACCAGCCGCGTGCTGGTGATGCAGCACAATGCGCCGCCCGACGCGCTCGCGACCCGTTTCATCGTCGACAACCTGACCCTCGAGCAGGGAGCGGTGCCAAACGGGGACGGCGGCGCGCTCGACATGTTCTCGGTGGTCGAAGCCCCCAACGAATTCTGGCTGGACAACGTCATCATCCGGGAGAGCAGCGCAAACTTCGGCGGTGGGGCCAGCCTCTACCTGCGGCGTGGGCTCGTCAAGATCACCAACAGCCTGTTCCACGGCAACAGCGCGGCGTACGCCTCGTCCCACATCACACTGACGCAGCTCTTCGGGGCGGCTACCCCGAGCGTGATCCTGAGCGGCAACACCTTCGTGGGCGGGTCGTGTCCCGGCGCCGGCGGCCGCGGGTGCGGCATCCGCCTCGCACTCGGCGGGACGGTGGCGGCGCAGATCCGGAACTCCGTGTTCCACGCGAACATGGTCAGCGACGTGACCACGGAAGGCCTTACCGTCATCGGTTACGGCAGTGGGACGATCGGGTACGCCGACAGCCTCGTCCCGCTCACCAACGGCAACCTGATTCCGACCGTCCTTCGGCCGCTGGTCGGGAGTCCGGGCTTCGTCGATGCCACTGGCGGGGACTTCCGTCCACGCGACGACTCGATCCTGGTCAACCGCGGATGGAGCGACACGCCGTTCTATCCGACGAACGTCTTCGACCTGCGCGGCAGCCCGCGCGTCGTCGGCTTCTCGAGGGACGTGGGGGCCTACGAGAACCAGGAACGGCTGTTCCGCGACTCGCTGGAGGAGGCGGCCTCGCCCTGATCGAGTCGGGCAGCGCGCATCGGCACCTCGCAGCCGCTGGAGACCGGGCGCGATGACGCGGTGGGGACCGACCGTGTCGGTGACGCCCTGCGAGGGTCTAGGCCTTGGCCGTCGCGATTCCCTCGAGCCCACGTCCAGACCACTTCGAGATCCACCACCTGTCGATCGCGGCGAAGAGCCCGTAGATCGCGATCCCGGTCAGCGAGACCAGCGCGAGCGCCGCGTACATGCGCGGGATCTCGGTCCGGAAGCTGGCCTCGAGGATGCGCGAGGCGAGCCCGGTCTCGCGCCCGGCCGCGCCGGCCGCGAACTCGGCGACCACGGCGCCGATCAGCGCGAGCCCGCCAGCGATCCGCAGCCCGGCCATGAAGTAGGGCACCGCGGTCGGCAGCAGCAGCCAGCGCAGTCGCTGCCACGGTCTCGCGCGATGCAGCGCGAAAAGCTCGCGCAGGCCGGGTTCGACCGCGCGCAGGCCCGCGAGCGTGTTCGAGAGCACCGGGAAGAAGGCGACAATCCACGCGCACAGCAGCAGCGCGGCCGTGGTGTCGTCGAGGTAGATCAGCACCAGCGGCGCGATCGCGACGATCGGCGTCACCTGCAGCACGATCGCGACCGGCAGCAAGGCGCGTTCGAGCGTGCGCGACAGCGCGAAGGCGCAGGCGATCAGCGCGCCGCCGACGGCAGCGAGCGCCAGCGCGCCGACGGTGATCCGGATCGTGAACCACCACGACGGCAGCAGCGAGTCGAGGTTCGTCCACAGCGTCGTCGCGACGAGGCTCGGGGCCGGCACCAGGTACTGCGGGACCTCCGCGATGCGGACCCAGGCCTCCCAAGCGCCGAGCAGGGCGAGCACCAGTAGCGCCGGGGCGATCCAGTCGCGCGCGGCCCTCATGCGGCCTCCGCGGCGGCTTCGAGGCGCCGCGACAGCTCGCCGCACTGGCGTGCGTAGTCGGCGCTGGCGCGCCAGTCGCGCGCGCGCGTCGGCGGGGCCTCGATCGCGTGGTCGGCGACGAGGCGACCCGGTCGGGCCGAGAGCACGAGCACGCGATCGGCCAGATAGACCGCCTCGAACACGCTGTGGGTCACGAACAGGATCGTGGGGCCGCCGGCGGCCCAGGCCAGCAGCTCGTCATTGAGCCGGAAGCGCGTCAGTTCGTCGAGCGCGGCGAAGGGCTCGTCGAGCAGCAGCAGGTTCGGGTCGGTCGCGAGCGCGCGCGCCAGCGAGGCGCGCATCCGCATCCCGCCCGAAAGCTCATGCGGTCGCGCGCGTTCGAAGCCGGAAAGTCCCACGCGCTCGATCCAAGGCTGGACCGCGGCGTGGCTCTGGCGACGCGACCGTCCGGCGAGCCGCAGCGGCAGCGCGACGTTGTCGGCGACGCTCGCCCATGGCATCAGCGTCGGGTCCTGGAACACGAAGGCCGGGCGCATTGGCTCGCGGCCACGCCACGCCACGCGGCCGCTGGTGGGCGCCAGCAGCCCGGCGACGATCCGGAGCAGCGTGCTCTTGCCGCAGCCCGAGGGCCCGACGATCGCGGTCAGGCGCCCCGCTTCGAGCGCCGCGTCGATCGGCCCGAGCGCCGAGAGCCCGTTCGGCCAGCGCAGCGTGACGTGGTCGAGGTCGAGCAGGATCTCGGGCGTGGGCATCGCGCGATGATGCCACCGGCCGGGTGGGCGATCGTTGCGGCCGGGGTTCGCGCTCCGCGCACGACTGCGCAGGGATCGACCAGTTGCCCGAACGCGGGCTCACTACGCTTCGCCGATGACCGGAACAGCCACTCGCTTCCTGCAACTCGACGTGTTCACCCCGAGGGCCGGCGGTGGCAACCCGCTCGGTGTCGTGATCGGTGCCGAGGACTGGGGCACGGCGCGGATGCAGGCCTTCGCGCGCTGGACGGACCTCGTCGAGACCACCTTCCTGCTGCCGCCGACTGGGCCGCAGGCGAGCTACCGGGTGCGGATCTTCACGCCCGATCGCGAGATCCCGTTCGCAGGACATCCCAGCATCGGCACGGCCCACGCGTTCCTCGAGACTGGGGGCCGCCTCGGCCCCGACGGTCTCGTGCAGGAGTGCGGCGCGGGTCTGCTGCCGATCCGGGTCGCGGGCGAGGGCGATGCGCGCGAACTCGCGATCCGCGCGCCCGCTGCCCGGGCGATCGCGGTCGGCCTCGGGGCCTCGACCGTGCTTCGTGACGTGCTCGAAGGGGTCGCGCTCGGCACTGTCCCGCCGGCGTTGATCGAGGGCGGCCGGCGCTGGTGGATCGCCGAGTTCGCGAACGAGCCAGCGCTCCGCGCGTGGCGACCCGATCTCGACGCGATCCGAGCCCTGGCCGGGGAGTCCGGCGGGCTCGGGCTCGCGGCTTTCGCGCGCAGCCGCGATCCCGACTTCGACCTCGTGGTGCGGGCGTTCCCGCTCGGCGTCGGCATCGTCGAGGATCCGGCCTCGGGTGCCGCGAATGGCCTGATCGGCGCGTGGATCGCGATGGCCGAGCCGGACGGCCCGCTGGCGCGCGGCTACCGCGTCAGCCAGGGCCGCGAACTCGGTCGCGACGCGCGGCTCCGTGTCACGATCGAGAGCGCCGACTCGATCTGGGTCGGCGGCCAGACCCGCACCGTGATCGACGGCGCGCTGGCCTGGCCGGACTGATCACGCCGCGAGCGTCTCCGGCTGGCCGAGCGCGTCGAGCACCGCGACGGTCGCCTCCGCCGTGCGCGCGGTGCCGCCGAGATCGGGCGTGAGGACGCCCGCCGTGATCGCGACGTCGACCGCCTGCTCGATCTCGCGCGCGGCCGACTCGGCGCCCAGCGAATGGCGCAGCAGCATCGCCGCCGACAGGATCGTGCCGTAGGGATTGGCGATGCCGCGGCCGGCGATGTCGGGCGCGGAACCGTGGATCGGCTCGTAGAGCCCGGGGCCGTCGTCGCCGAGCGAGGCCGAGGGCATCATCCCGAGCGAGCCGGTCAGCGCGGCGGTCTCGTCGGTCAGGATGTCGCCGAACAGGTTCTCGGTCAGCACCACGTCGAAGTCGCGCGGCCGCGAGATCAGGTACATCGCCATCGCGTCGACCAGCAGGTGCTCGACCGCGACGTCGGGGTACTCGCGCGCCATCAGCGCCGAGACCGTCTCGCGCCACAGCCGCGAGGTCTCGAGCACGTTGGCCTTGTCGACCGAGACCAGCCGTCGCTTGCGGGCGCGGGCCAGGTTCGCCGCCGTGCGGGTCACGCGCTGGATCTCGTCGACCGTGTAGGCGCATTCGTCGGTCGCGCGGTCGGCGGTGCGCGTGCGCGCGCCGAAGTAGATGCCGCCGGTCAGCTCGCGGACGACGACGAGATCGGTCCCCTCGACCCGCTCGCGCCGGACCGGCGAGAGATCGAGCAGCGCCGGATGCGGCCTCACCGGGCGCAGGTTCGCGTACAGGCCGAGCTCGCGCCGCAGCGCGAGGAGGCCTGCCTCGGGCCGGATCGCGACCGGCACCTTGGCCCACTTCGGTCCGCCGACGGCGCCCATCAGGATCGCGTCGGCCGCCCGGCAGCGCGCGAGCACGGGCGCCGGCAGCGGCTCGCCGTCGGCGTCGATCGCGGCGCCGCCGAAGGGCAGGGTCTCGAACACCAGCGACAACCGGTGCCGGCGCGCGACGCGCTTCAGCACGGTCACCGCGGCGGTGGTGACCTCGGGTCCGATGCCGTCACCCGGCAGCACGACGATCAGGCGTTCCATGCGCGGCGTTCCTCGAAGGCTTCGATCTGCGGGCGGCGGGCGATCAGCCAGCCGAGTTCGTCGACCCCGGCGAGCAGGCAGTCGCGCGCGAACGGGTCGATCGCGAAGGGGATGGCGCTGCCGTCCTCGCGCTCGATGCGCTCGTGCGTCAGGTCGATCGCGAGCCGCTCGCCGGCTCGCTCGAGCAGCGAGGCGTGGACTCGGGCGGACACGACGATCGCGACGAGACCGTTCTTCAGCGCGTTGTTGCGGAAGATGTCGGCGATCGCGGTCGAGATCACGCAGCGGATGCCGGCATCGACGAGGGCCCACGGCGCGTGCTCGCGCGAGGAGCCGCAGCCGAAGTTGTGGCCGGCGACGAGGATCGAAGCGCCCGCGTGCTCGGGCCGGTTCAGCGCGAACTCCGGATTCGGGCTGCCGTCCGGCAGCCAGCGCCAGTCGTGGAAGGCGTGGCGGCCTAGCCCCTCGCGCGTGGTCGTGGTCAGGAAGCGCGCCGGGATGATCTGGTCGGTGTCGATGTTCGCGATCGGCAGCGCGACCGAGCGCGATTCGATGCGGCGTATCGGTTCCATCAGGCGGCCTCCTCGGCGGGGCTCGGCGCCGCCGCGATCGCGCCGGCGAGCGCGCTGGCCGCCGCGGTCGCGGGGCTGGCGAGCACCGTGCGCACGCCCGGTCCCTGGCGACCCTCGAAGTTGCGGTTGCTGGTGCTGACGACGAGCTCGCCCGGCCTTGCGATGTCGCCGTTCATGCCGATGCACATCGAGCAGCCGGGCTCGCGCCACTCGGCGCCGGCGGCGCGGAACACCGCGTCGAGGCCCTCGGCCTCGGCGGCGCGCTTGACCGCCTCCGAGCCCGGGACCACCAGCATCCGCACTCGCGGGTGGATCCGGTGGCCGCGCAGGACGGCCGCGGCGTCGCGCAGGTCGGGGAGTCGCGCGTTGGTGCAACTGCCGATGAAGACCACGTCGACCGGCTGGCCGGCGATCGCGGCGCCCGGCGCGAAGCCCATGTAGGCCAGCGCCTTCGCGGCAGTCGCACCGGCCTCGACCGGGATCCGGCCGTCGATCGGCACGACCTTGCCGGGATCGGTGCCCCAGGTGACCGACGGCCGCACCGCGCCGGCGTCGATGTGGACCTCGCGGTCGTAGCGGCAACCCGGGTCGCTCGCGAGCGACAGCCAGTCGCGCGCGGCGGTCTCGAAGTCCTCGCCGACCGGCGCCGCCGGGCGACCGCGCAGCCACTCGATCGTGGTCGCGTCGGGCGCGACCAGCCCCGCCGGCGCGCCCATCTCGATCGACAGGTTGCACAGGGTCATCCGGCCCTCCATCGACAGCGCGCGGATCGCGCTGCCGCGGAACTCGATCACGTGCCCGGTGCCGCCGTCGACCCCGACCACGCCGATCACGTGCAGCGCGAGGTCCTTGGCCGTCACTCCGGGCGCCAGCCGCCCCTCGACGTGCACCGCGAGCGTGCGTGGCTTGCGCTTCAGCAGGCACTGCGTCGCCAGCACGTGCGCGACCTCGGTGCTGCCGATGCCGAAGGCCAGAGCGCCGAAGGCGCCGTGGGTCGAGGTGTGGCTGTCGCCGCAGACGATGGTCATGCCCGGCAGGGTGTGACCGAGCTCGGGCGCCATCACGTGCACGATGCCGCGGTGCGGCGAGTCCCAGCCGTGCACCGCGATGCCGTGGCGGCGGCAGTTCGCGAGCAGCGTCTCGACCTGCGCGCGCGTGGCCGGGTTGGCCCAGGGGCGCTCGCCATCGAGGTCCGGCGCGCCGGTCGGGGTCGAGTGGTCGATCGTTGCGAGCGTGCGCTCCGGGCGCGCGACCGGGATGCCGCGCGCGTCGAGCATCGCGAAGGCCTGCGGCGAGGTCACCTCGTGGATCAGGTGCAGGTCGACGTAGAGCACGGCCGGGCGCCCGCCCTCGGCCGGGATCACCTCGTGGCGGCGCCAGAGCTTCTCGAACAGGGTCAGGGCTTCCATCGCTCAGCTCCCGGTCGCGGCGTAGCGGCGCTCGCGCGCGCGCGCGTTCGCGGCGATGCGGTTCGCGACCTCGAGCAGCGCCCGGGCCGAGGCCTCGATCACGTCGGTGCTGATCGACTGGCCGCGGTACTCGCGGCCGTCCGAGGTCACCCGCACCGTGGCCTGGCCCTGCGCGTCGCCGCCGGCGGTGATGCTGCGCACCGCGTAGTCGCGGACCTCGAACGCGACGCCGGTCGCACGGGCGATCGCACGCGCGATCGCGTCGACCGGGCCGTCGCCGGTCGCGGCCTCGCGCACGTGGCCGCCGGACTCGTCGGCCAGCACCACGCTGACGGTCGGGTGGATGCGCCCGCCGATCGCGGTGCTGACCTGCAGCGACTCGAGGTGCCAGGGGCCGCCGTCGTGCGGATCGAGTCCGAGCCACAGCGCCTCGAGGTCGGCGTCGTAGACCTCCTTCTTGCGGTCGGCGATGCGCTTGTAGTCGACCATCAGCCGGTCGAGCGCGGCGTCGTCGATCCGGTAGCCGAAGCTCGCGAGGCGGTCGCGGACCGCGGCCCGGCCGCTGTGCTTGCCGAGCACCAGCAGGCTGCCGGGCACGCCGACGTCCTCGGGACGCATGATCTCGTAGGTGCTGCGGTCGGCGATCATGCCGTGCTGGTGGATGCCGCTCTCGTGCGCGAAGGCGTTGTCGCCGACGATCGCCTTGTTGCGCGGGATCGAGGCGCCGATCAGGTTCGCCAGCGTGCGCGCGGCCCCGTACAGGCGCTCGGTGCGGATGCCGGTGGCGACGCGGTAGCGGTCTCGGCGCGTGCGCACCGCCATCACGATCTCCTCGAGCGCGGCGTTGCCGGCGCGCTCGCCGATGCCGGTCAGCGTGCACTCGACCTGGCGGGCGCCCCCCTCGACCGCCGCCAGGCTGTTCGCGACCGCAAGGCCGAGGTCGTCGTGGCAGTGGGTCGAGATCACCGCGCGTTCGACGCCGCGGACCTCGCGACGCAGCATCGCGATCAGCTCGCGGTATTCCCCGGGCGTCGTGAAGCCGACCGTGTCCGGGACGTTGATCGTGGTCGCGCCGGCCTCGATCGCAGCGGAGAACAGTTCGACCAGGAACTCGGGCTCCGAGCGCGTCGCGTCCTCGGCCGAGAACTCGACGTCGGCGACCGCGGCCCGCGCCATCCGCACGCCGGCGACCGCGCGCTCGACGACCTCGGACTTCGAGAGCCTGAGCTTGTGCTCTCGGTGGATCGGACTCGAGGCGATGAAGACGTGGACGCGGGGCTTCTCGGCCCCGGCCAGCGCGTCGATCGCGGCGCGGATGTCGGCCTCATGGCAGCGGGCGAGGGCGGCAATCGTCGGTCCGCGCACCTCGCGCGCGATCTCGGCGACCGAGCGGAAGTCGCCCTCGGAGGCGTTCGGATAGCCGGCCTCGATCACGTCGACGCCGAGCTGGGCGAGGGTCTCGGCCATGCGCCGCTTCTGCAGCGGATTCAGGCTGCAGCCGGGGCTCTGCTCGCCGTCGCGCAGCGTGGTGTCGAAGATGATCAGTCTCTCGTCCATCGGGTGGGTCCTTTCGGGGTCCGGAAACGAAGAAGCCCCGCGTCGGGGTCCGGCGCGGGGCTTCGGGGAGAGGGTCTTGTCAGGGGGTCAAGGCCGCATCATCCGTCCCGCGTCGAGGTCGGAAGAAGAAGCAGGCCGAGGGCGAGCAGCGCACGCGGATTCGCGACCGCGGCGTTGGTCGTCGAGTGGGCGCGTGGCGTGCTGCGATGCGACATGGGGTCGAGACTAGGCGCGTTCCGGTCGAGGTGTCAAGCCCGGCCGGAGCTGCCGCGGTGGCGTCGGGGCACCTGCATGATCGTCGCCGGCGATTGCCGCGATCGCGGCGCGGCGCTTGCGGCGCGGTCCGGACGCGCGTTCAATCGAGGTCCCCAGTTCGAGGAGCCCTGCGATGGGCAAGTCCCGCAACGCCGCCCTGAAATCGAACTCCCGCCCGGCCCCGATCGACATCGGCATCGGCGAGAAGGACCGCGGGAAGATCGCCGACGGCCTCGCGCGGCTGCTGGCCGACACCTACGCGCTGTACCTCAAGACCCACAACTTCCACTGGAACGTCGAAGGCCCGATGTTCAACACGCTGCACCAGATGTTCATGGTGCAGTACACGGAGCTCTGGAACGCGCTCGACCTGATCGCCGAGCGCATCCGTTCGCTCGGCTACTACGCGCCTGGGAGCTATCGCGACTTCGCGAAGCTCGCGAGCGTGCCGGACGCGATCGGCGTTCCGGCCGCGCTCGACATGGTGCGCGAGCTCGTCGCCGGGCACGAGGCCGTCGCGCGGACCGCCCGCGCGGCATTCCCGGCGGCCGGGAAGGGCAACGACGAGGCCACGCTCGACCTGCTGACCCAGCGACTGCAGGTCCACGAGAAGACCGCGTGGATGTTGCGCAGCCTGCTCAAGTGAGCGCGAACCGCGGGATCGGCGCCTTAATGGGTTGACATCTCCGAAAGGCGTGTTCTAAGTTCGGCCCATGCTTCCGCAGCGCAACATCGACGCCCGCATCGCCCCGACCGGCTCCTCGCTCGGTCGCGACGTCGTGCTCGGTGGCGCGCTCGTCCTCGTCGCGCTCGTACTCATTACGCCCACAAGGTGCGGGATGAGAGCGTAGCCAGCGACCCAGCAAAGGCCTCCTCGAAACCCCCGCACCGGCGACGGTAGCGGGGGTTTCGCGTTTCAGGACCCCGAAAGAGCCCGATCGATGACCGCAACCCCGTTCCAGCACGAGACGAGCCACGCCGGCAGCCGCTGCCGGCCGGCGCGCTCGCGCCGGCAGCGCGGCTGAGGTCGGTGGTCGGGACGGAGCCACGCATGCGCAGCGACGCGATCAAGTCCGGACCCGACCGAGCCCCCGCCCGCGCGATGCTGCGCGCCACCGGTCGCGACGGGCGCGCGATCGGGAAGCCGCTGGTGGCGATCGTCGGCAGCTGGTCCGACGTCTCGCCGTGCAACCTCAACCTGCGGCTGCTGGCGAACCACGTGCGCGCCGGGATCGAGGCGGCCGGGGCGACCGCGATCGAGTTCAACACGATCGTCGTCACCGACGGCATCGCGATGGGCACGGCCGGGATGCGCGCCTCGCTGCCGTCGCGCGAATGGATCTGCGACAGCATCGAACTCGCGGTCGACGGCCACAGCCTCGACGCGATGGTGCTGCTGTGCGGCTGCGACAAGACCATCCCGGCCGCAGCGATGGCCGCGGCCCGGATCGACATCCCGACCGTGGTGCTCTACGGCGGCACGATCGACCACGGGCACCATCGCGGCCAGTCGATCACGATCCAGGAGGTGTTCGAGGCCGTCGGCGCGCATGGCGCCGGGCGCATCGACGACGCCGAGCTGGCCGAGATCGAGGCCGCGGCCTGTCCCGGCGCCGGCGCCTGCGGCGGCCAGTTCACCGCCAACACGATGGCGATGGTGCTGACCACGCTCGGGCTGTCGCCGCTCGGCGCCAACGACCTGCCGGCGCTGCACCCGGACAAGGGCACGGCCGCGCGCCACTGCGGCGAGCTCGTCGTGCGCCTGCTGGCCGAGGATCGCCGGCCGCGCCAGATGCTGACGCGCGCCGCCTTCCTCGACGCCGCGCGGATGGTCGCGGCGACCGCGGGTTCGACCAACGCGATCCTGCACCTGCTCGCGATCGCGCACGAGGCCGGCGTCGCGCTCGACCTCGAGGACTTCGAGCGCGCCTCGGCCACGACGCCGGTGATCGCGGACCTGAAGCCCGGCGGGCGCTACACCGCGATCGACCTCCACGCCGCAGGCGGCACCGCGCGCGTGGCGCGGTCGCTGATCGACGCCGGCCTGATCGAGGACCACCCGACCGTCGATGGCCCGAGCTTCGTCGAGGCCGTGAGCGCGGTCGGGTTCGGCCCGCAGCCGGTGCCGGTGGTGCATCCGGTCGCCTCGCCGCTGAAGCCGCGCGGCGGCTTCTCGATCCTGTACGGCAACCTCGCGCCCGAAGGTTGCGTGCTGAAGCTCGCCGGCCACGGCCGCACCCGCTTCGAGGGCCCGGCGCGCGTCTTCGACGACGAGGCGAGCGCCTTCGAGGCGGTGCAGACGGGGGCGATCCGTCCCGGCGACGTGGTCGTGATCCGCTACGTGGGTCCCGCCGGCGCCCCGGGCATGCCCGAGATGCTGAAGGTCACCGCGGCGCTGATGGGCCGCGGACTCGGCGACGACGTGGCGCTGGTCACCGACGGCCGCTTCAGCGGCGCGACCCGCGGCTTCATGGTCGGCCACGTCGCGCCCGAGGCGATGCGCGGCGGGCCGCTCGGCCTGCTGCGCGAGGGCGACCGCGTCGTGATCGACGCCGACGCACGGATCTTCTCGACCGACGCCGATCTCGAGGCGCGCCGTGCCGATCACCGGCTGCCCGCGCCGCGCGCGACCCACGGCGTGCTCGCCAAGTACGCGGCGCTGGTCGGCTCGGCGTCCGAAGGCGCGATCACCCGGCCCTGATTCCTTTCCCGCAACCCCTCCCTCGACCCACCCAGGAGCAGCACCCATGACCACCCGCCCGACCAACGCCCTCGCCGGCCAGCGCATCGCGATCATCGGCTACGGCAGCCAGGGCCGCGCCCACGCCCTGAACCTGCGCGACTCCGGCTTCGACGTGATCGTCGGCCAGCGTGCCGGCACGAGCCGCGACCAGGCGATCGCCGACGGCCTTCCGGTGATGGATCCGGCCGAGGCCGCGAAGGCCGCCGACCTCGTCGCGCTGCTGACGCCGGACATGGCGCAGCCGGCGGTCTACGCCGAGGCGGTCGCGCCGAACCTGAAGACCGGTGGCGCGCTGCTGTTCGCGCACGGCTTCAACGTCCACTTCGGCCAGATCGCGCCGCGCGCCGACCTCGACGTGATCCTGGTCGCGCCGAAGGGGCCCGGCGCGCTGGTCCGGCGCGAGTACGAGGCCGGCCACGGCGTGCCGTGCCTGTACGCGATCCACCAGGACGCCTCCGGACAGGCCAAGGCGCGGGCCGAGGCCTATGCGCACGGCATCGGCGGCGCGCGCGGCGGGCTGATCGAGACCAGCTTCGCCGAGGAGACCGAGACCGACCTGTTCGGCGAGCAGGCGGTGCTCTGCGGCGGCGTCACCGAGCTCGTGGTGCAGGGCTTCGAGACCCTGGTCGAGGCCGGCTACCAGCCCGAGGTCGCGTACTTCGAGTGCATGCACGAGCTGAAGCTGATCGTGGACCTGCTGCACGAGGGCGGGCTCTCGAAGATGCACCGCTACATCAGCGAAACCGCGCAGTACGGCGACCTGACGCGCGGTCCGCGCGTGATCGACGCCAGCACCCGGGCGCGGATGCGCGAGGTGCTGGCCGAGATCCGCTCGGGCCAGTTCGCGCGCGAGTGGGTCGCCGAATACCGCGCCGGCAATCCGCGCTACCAGGCCCTGAAGGCGGCCGACCTCGCGCATCCGATCGAGAAGGTCGGCGCCGAGCTGCGGTCGCGGATGCCGTGGCTCGACGCGGGTCGCCCGGCGACGCCGGCCGCCGCGCCCGCGCAACGTCCCGAAGCCGCCTGATCACTCGAGGAGACGCCGCCATGGCCGACGGCAGCATTCGCAAGGGAACCCGCCTGTCCGGCGCCGCGTGGCTGATCCGCGCGCTGGAGGAGGAGGGCGTCGAGACCCTGTTCGGCTATCCGGGCGGGGCGATCATGCCGGTCTACGACGCGCTCGTCGGCAGCCGGCTGCGCCACGTGCTGGTCCGTCACGAGCAGGGCGCGGCGCTGGCGGCGATCGGCTACGCGCGGGCCTCGGGCAAGGTCGGCGTGTGCATGGCGACCAGCGGGCCGGGCGCGACCAACCTCGTGACCGGCATCGCCGACGCCTTCCTCGACTCGGTCCCGCTGTTGGTGATCACCGGCCAGGTGCCGACCACGCTGATGGGGACCGACGCCTTCCAGGAGGTCGACGTCTTCGGCATCACGCTGCCGATCGTCAAGCACAGCTTCCTCGTGCGCCGGCCGGAGGACATCGTCGCGACCGTGCGCGAGGCCTTCGCGATCGCGCGCGAGGGTCGTCCCGGGCCGGTGCTGATCGACCTGCCGAAGGACGTCGCGGTGGCGATGGTCGAGGCCGATCCGCCGACCCGCATCGAACGCCGACCCGCGCCGCCGTCGGTCTCCGGCCTGGCCCGCGCGCGCGCGCTGCTGGCCGCGAGCGAACGACCCGTGATCTACGCCGGCGGCGGCGTCGGCATGGCCGGCGCCGAGGACGCGCTGCGGCGCTTCCACGCGACCACGCGCGCGCCGGCGGTGCTGACGCTGAAGGCGCTGGGCGCGCTCGATCCCGACGATCCGATGGTGCTCGGCATGCTCGGCATGCACGGCAACCAGGGCGCCAACCACGCGGTGCAGGAGGCGGACCTGCTGATCGTCGCCGGCGCGCGCTTCGACGACCGCGCCACCGGGCGGCTCGCGACCTTCGCGCCGAAGGCGCGCGTGATCCACCTCGACGCCGACCCGGCCGAGATCGGCAAGCTGCGCGAGGCCGATGCCGCGATCTGCGGCGACCTCGCCCGCGCGCTCGACGCACTCGCCCAGCCGCTCGCGATCGACCCGTGGCGTGCGCGCTGCGCGGCGTGGCGCGCCGAGCACGCCTGGCGCTACGACGCGCCGGGCACCGACGTCTACGCGCCGCTGCTGCTGAAGCAGCTCTCCGAGAAGGCTCGGGCGCGCTTCGGCGAGCGCACCGTCATCACCTGCGACGTCGGCCAGCACCAGATGTGGGTCGCCCAGCACTGCCGCTTCCCGCGCATCTCGGCCCACCTGACCTCGGGCGGCCTCGGCACGATGGGCTTCGGCCTGCCGGCCGCGATCGGCGCCAGGTTCGCGCGCCCCGACTGCGAGGTGATCTGCGTCTCCGGCGATGGCTCGATCATGATGAACGTGCAGGAGCTGGCCACGCTCCACCGCTACGGGCTCAAGGTCAAGATCGTGCTGCTCGACAACTCCGCGCTCGGCATGGTCCGGCAGTGGCAGGAGCTGTTCTTCGCCGAGCGCTACAGCGAGGTCGACCTCTCGGACAACCCGGACTTCGTCGAGGTCGCACGCGCCTTCCGCATCCCGGCGATCGCGATCGACCGGCGCGACCAGGTCGGACCGGCGCTCGACGCGCTGCTCGCGGCCGAGACCTCGATGCTGCTGCACGTCCGGATCGACCCGCGCGCCAACGTCTGGCCGCTGGTGCCGCCGGGCAAGAGCAACGGCGAGATGATCGAGAGGCGCGCCGCATGAGCGAACGCCGCGCCCTGGTCGTGCGCCTGCGCCGGACCGAGGGCGCGCTGCTGCGCCTGCTCGGACTCGTGCAGCGCCGCGGCTTCGAGATCGCCGACATCGCGACCGCACCGGCCGAGGCCGGCGTCTGGCGCGTGCGCCTCGAGCTCGAATCCGTGCGCGACCCCGGACCGCTCGCGCGCCAGATCGAGAAGCTCTACGACGTCGTCGCGGTCGATGCCGTCGGTTCCGGATCCGCCCCCGTCACGACCTGAAGAGGAGTTCCACGCCATGGCGATCAAGCCGTCCAAACTGATCTGGCACAACGGCCAGTTCGTGCCCTGGCACGAGGCCACCGTGCATGTGCTGGCCCACGGCCTGCACTACGGGTCCTCGGTGTTCGAGGGCATCCGCGCGTATCGCACCGCGAAGGGCGCCGCGTTCTTCCGGCTGGCCGAGCACATCGACCGGCTGTTCGACTCGGCCCGGATCCACCGGATGGAGCCGCGCTGGACGCGCGCCGAGCTGGCCAGCGCCTGCCACCAGCTGATCCGCGTCAATCGCCTGACCGACGGCGCCTACCTGCGGCCGATCGTCTACCGCGGCTTCGGCGAGTTCGCGCTCGCGCCGTCGAAGAACCTGCCGATCGAGACCGCGATCGCCGCGATCGAGTGGGGCGCCTACCTCGGGGCCGAGAGCCTCGAGCGCGGCGTCGACGCCTGCATCAGCTCGTGGCAGCGGCCGGCCGGCAACACCTTCCCGGCGATGGCCAAGGCCGGCGGCAACTACCTGAACAGCCAGCTCGTCAGCATGGAGGCCGCGCGCCACGGCTACCACGAGGGCATCGCGCTCGGGGTCGACGGCATGCTGAGCGAGGGCGGTGGCGAGAACCTGTTCCTGGTCCGCAAGGGCGTGATCTACACGCCGCCGGTCGGCGCCGCGATCCTCGCCGGCATCACCCGCGACGCGGTGATCGCGCTGGCCCGCGACCTCGGCTACGAGGTCCACGAGACGCCGTTGCCGCGCGAGGCGCTGTACGTCTGCGAGGAAGCCTTCTTCACCGGCACCGCGTGCGAGATCGCGCCGATCCGCAGCATCGACGGGCTGGTGATCGGCGAAGGCAGCCGCGGTCCGGTGGTCAAGGCGCTGCAGGACGCGTTCTTCGGCCTCTTCACCGGACGCACGCCCGACCTCTACGGCTGGCTCGAGCACGTCGGCGGCGGCGAGCTCGAGACCGAGCACGACCTCCATGCGGCGCTGGCCTGAGCCTCGGCCGCGCGCCGCGGGTTGACGCGCATGGATGACGCCCCGCGCGGCGATGCCTGCGAGCCGGCCGAATCGGCCGGCGCCGTCGCGGCGTCCCGCGATCCGCTCGCGGGCTACCTCGAGCGCATCCTGCGCGCGCCGGTCTACGACGTCGCGATCGAGAGTCCGCTCGAGGTCGCGCCGCGCCTGTCGCGGCGACTCGGCAGCGAGGTCCTGCTCAAGCGCGAGGACCTGCAGCCGGTGTTCTCGTTCAAGCTGCGCGGCGCCTACAACCGGATCGCGCGACTGAGCGAGGCGGAGGCGGCGCGCGGCGTGGTCTGCGCCTCGGCCGGCAACCACGCGCAGGGCGTGGCGCTGGCGGCGTCGCGGCGCGGCATCCCGGTGCTGGTGGTGATGCCCGAGACGACGCCGCGGATCAAGGTCGAGGCGGTGCGCGCGCTCGGCGCGGCGGTGCTGCTGCACGGCGACGACTTCGACCAGGCCAGCGCCCGGGCCCGCGAGATCGAGGCGCGCGAGGGCCGGGTGTTCGTGCATCCCTTCGACGATCCCGACGTGATCGCGGGTCAGGGCACGGTCGCGATGGAGATCCTGCGCCAGCGACGCGGCGAGGCGATCGATGCGATCTACGTGCCGGTCGGTGGCGGCGGGCTTGTCGCCGGCGTCGCGGCCTATGCCAAGGCGCTGTTCCCGGCGATCCGCGTGGTCGGGGTCGAGCCGATCGATGCGCCGACGCTGCACGCCGCGCTCGCCGCCGGATGCCCGGTGACCCTGCCCGAGGTCGGGCTGTTCGCCGACGGCTGCGCGGTGCGGCGCATCGGCGAGGAGACCTTCCGCATCGCCCGGAGCGCGGTCGACGAGGTGATCCTGGTCTCGACCGACGAGATCTGCGCCGCGATCCAGGACCTGCACGAGGACACACGCTCGGCGGTCGAGCCGGCCGGGGCGCTCGCGCTGGCGGGGCTGAAGCGCGACGCGTCGATGCGGCCGGCGTCGGCGGGAGCCCGGATCGCGATCGTCAGCGGCGCGAACCTCAACTTCGACCGGCTCCGCCACATCGCCGAGCGCGCCGAGCTCGGCCAGCAGCGCGAGATGCTGCTCGCGGTGACGATCCCCGAGCGGCCCGGCAGCTTCCGCGCCTTCTGCCGCCTGCTCGGCCGCCGCAACGTCACCGAGTTCAACTACCGCTACGCCGACGCCGAGGCCGCGCACATCTTCGTCGGCCTCGGGCTCGAGGGACCGGCGGCGCGCGAGCAGGTGCTGGCCGCGCTCGCGGCGGCCGGGCTCGACGCGGTCGATCTGTCGAACGACGAGCTGGCGAAGCTGCACATCCGCCATCTGGTCGGCGGGCCCGCGCGCGGCATCCGCGACGAGCGGCTCATCCGCTTCGAGTTCCCGGAGCGACCCGGGGCGCTCGCGCGTTTCCTCGACGCGATCGGCGCGCGCTGGAACATCAGCCTGTTCCACTACCGCAACCACGGCTCGGATTTCGGCCGCGTGCTGGCCGGCATCCAGGTGCCGCCGGGCGACGCGGCGGAGTTCGCCGCGCACCTCGCCGCCCTCGGCTACCGCCACGTCGAGGAGACCGGCGGCCCCGCGCACCGGATGTTCCTCGGGGGCTGATCCGAGTCGCCGATCGGGCGGCCTTGCGCGCCGCTCCGGACGTGCGATGTCCGCGGCGAGCCAGCGTCCATTGGGATCCGGGACGGTTCGTAGGGTGCGCTTCAGCGCACCACGCCGTCCAGGCGATCGAGCCGGTGCGCCAGGCGCACCCGGGGCGATGGACGGCGCCGGGCAGGGCCGGCAGCGCCGGCGTTCAGAACGTGCCGGGCGAAGGCTCGGCCGTGGCGCCGACGCTTTCCTGGCGGACGGAGGGTCTTGTCGCCGGGGTGGCGGCTGGCGGCGTCGCGGCCGTCGCCCGGCCGGACTCGATCACGCGCTTGGCGTTCGTGAAGCGTCCCCGCCAGTAGGTCGAGTCGAGCCGATCGACGCGCACCTTGCGCGCGCCGGTCGCGGCATGGACGAACCGCCCCTCGCCGATGTAGATGCCGACGTGGGATACGACCCGTCCACGCGTCCGGAAGAACACGAGGTCGCCGGGCACGAGTTCGTCCTTGCGGATGTCGGTCGCCGGCATTCGGCTCATTGCGAGCGAACTGCGTGGCAGGTCGACGTCGACCTTGTCGGCCAGCACGAAGCGGACGAAGCCCGAGCAGTCGAAGCCGGTCTCCGGACTGTTGCCGCCGTATCGGTAGCTCTTGCCGAGAAGGCCGAGCGCGCGCATCACGATCTCGCTGCCGATCGTGGGCTCGGGCGAGGTCGCGATCTCGGGCTGTCGAGGCGGATCGCGCAGTGGCTCGATCCGGAAGCCCGCGGAATCCGGCAGGGCGATCGCGTGGGAAGCCGGTGTCGACGGAACCGTCGCGCAGGCGCCAAGCGTGGCGGCGGCGGCTGTTGCGAAAAAGAGACGCAAGGCGCGAACGAGCATGGGCGTGGAGCCTGCTCGATTGCGCGGTTTGTGTCAATCCGCTGGCACGTTGATGGCCGAATCCGGGCAGTCGGCACCGTTGTTGTTGCAGAGCAACATCGGGGGCTCTCGGCGTCGGAACCGTGAGGTCGTCGTGCTCTGGTCACCGGCACGTTCCCGAATCCGGATACGCTCGTCCTCGAGTTCCATCCCGAGCGACCCGTGGCGATCACCGTCCTCGACCTGCCGTCGAACCTCGGCCTGAAGCGACCGGCGCCGGATCGGGAGCCGGGCACCCGCTTCGGCCCGTGGCAACTCCGTCAGTTGCATCTGGCCGAGCGGCTCGGCGCCAGCGAGGGCGGCGTGGTCGAGCCGCCGCCCTACACCGGCGTGCGCGATCCGGGCACGCAGGTGCTGCATGCTGCGGAACTCGTCGACTACGCGCGCCGGGTCGCCGACGCGGTCGAGCCGATCCTCGCGCGCGGCGACTTCCCGCTGCTGCTCGGTGGCGACTGCAGCGTGCTGCTCGGGTCGGCCCTCGCGCTGAACCGCCGTGGCCGTTTCGGATTGCTGTTCGTCGATGGCCACCGCGACCTGCTGTTGCCGTCGCAGACCCGGCACGGCGCCGCGGCCGGGATGGACCTCGCGCTCGTCACCGGGCACGGGCCCGAGGCGCTGACGCGGATCGAGGCGCGCTTTCCGCTGGTCCGGCCCGACGACGTGCTGGTCTTCGGCTACCGCGACGACGATGCCTGGTACGAGCCGGCGATGCTCGAGGCCGCGCGGGTCTCGATGCGCGCGGTCTCGCTCGACGAGGCGCGCTCGGAGGAGATCCCGCGCGCGCTCGGGCGGCGCCTCGACGATCTCCTGGCCAGCGGCATCGAGGGCGTGTTCGTCCACCTCGACGCCGACGTGCTGAACGAGCAGCTGATGTTCGCGGTCGACCACCCCGAGCCCGGCGGCATGCTCCCGGACGAGCTGGTCGCGACGCTGCGCGCCGTGATCGGTACCGGTCGCTGCGTGGGGCTCGAGGTCACGAACTACGACCCGGAGCGTGACCGCGAGCATCTCTCGGCGACGCGACTGGTCGACGCGCTGGTGCGGGCGCTCGAACCGCTGACGCTCGCGGCGGCCGCGGAACCCGTGCCGCCCGCCGCGCGTCCGGCGGCCGCGTCGGAAGCCGCATCGGTCGGCGCGGAAGCGTCCGAGCGGTCATAATCGCCGGCTGTCCCTCACCGAGCCACCGCCATGACCGAATCCGCCGCGCGCGTCGTCACCTTCCACTACACCGTGCGCGAGGCCGGCGGCGAGGAGGTCCAGTCCTCCCGCGGCGGCGAGCCGATGGCGGTGCTGCTCGGCGCCGGCAACCTGATCCCGGGCGTCGATGCGGCGCTCGCGGGCATGTCGGTCGGCGAGGCGCGGACCGTCGAGATCCCGCCGGAGCAGGGCTACGGGCGCCGTGACGAGGCCCTGGTGCAGCGCGTGCCGCGCAAGCACTTCGACAAGGTCCCGAATCTCGCGCCCGGCATGCAGCTGATGGCCAACGGCGCGCAGGGCCCGCAGGTGGTCACCGTGGTCAAGGTCGGGATGAGCGTGGTCGACGTCGACCTGAACCATCCGCTGGCCGGCAAGACGCTCGAGTTCGACCTCGAGGTCACCGATTCGCGCGAGGCCACCGCCGAGGAGATCGCGCACGGCCACGCGCACGGCCCGGGCGGGCACGCGCACGACTGATCTCGGCGCCGCCTTCGGGCGGCGCACACACGCCGTTGCCGCGCCGGGCGCGAGACTGCCGGGATGGTCCCATCGATCCCGCGCCCGCTCCGCCACCTCGTCGTCGTCCTCGGCGACCAGCTGGACCCCGAGTCCTCGGCGCTCGTCGACTTCGACCCGGCGCAGGACGCGGTCTGGATGGCCGAGGTGCCGGCCGAGGCGACCCACGTGTGGTCGCACAAGGCCCGGATCGCGCTGTTCCTCGCGGCGATGCGCCACTTCCGCGACGCGCAGCGCGCGCTCGGCCGCGCGGTGCGCTATCGCGAGCTCGGCGCCGATCCCGAAGCGACGCTGGCCGAGGCGCTGGCGGCCGATGTCGCGGCGCTGCGGCCGCGGCGCGTGATCGCCGTCCGCCCGGGCGAATGGCGGCTGGCCGAGCAACTGCCGGCGGCGGTGCGCGCGGCGGGCAGCGATTGGGCCGAGCGCACCGACACCCACTTCCTGGCCACGCCCAAGGAGTTCGCCACGTGGGCGAAGGGCCGCAAGGAGCTGCGGCTCGAGTTCTTCTACCGCCACATGCGGCGCCGCGAGCGCGTGCTGATGGACGGCGATCAGCCGGTCGGGGGCCGCTGGAACTTCGACGCCGAGAACCGGAGCGGCTTCGATGCCCGCGGGCCGGGACTCGTGCCCGCGCCGCGGGCCTTTCCGCCCGACGCGACCACGCGCGCGGTGCTCGATCTCGTCGCCGCGCGCTTCGGCGATCACCCGGGCTCGCTCGCGCGCTTCGACTGGCCGGTGACGCCGGCCGAGGCCGAGGCCGCGCTCGAGGACTTCATCGCGCATCGCCTGCCGCTCTTCGGGCGGTACCAGGACGCGATGTGGACCGGCGAGGCGTGGCTCTGGCATTCGCGGCTGTCGGCGGCGATGAACCTGAAGCTGCTGCACCCGCGGCGCGTGATCGACGCCGCGGTCGCGGCCCACGCGGCGGGCGCGGCGCCGATCGAGGCGGTCGAGGGCTTCGTCCGCCAGGTGCTCGGCTGGCGCGAGTACGTGCGCGGCGTCTACTGGCTGCGGATGCCGCGCTTCTCGCAGGACAACGCGCTCGGGGCGACGGCCGCACTGCCGGGCTTCTACTGGACCGGCGACACCGACATGGCGTGCCTCAGGCACGCGATCGGCCAGACCCTCGAGTACGGCTACGCGCACCACATCCAGCGGCTGATGGTGACGGGGCTCTTCGCGCTGCTCTACGGCGTGCGTCCGGAGGACGTGCACCGCTGGTACCTCGCGGTCTATGTCGATGCGGTCGAGTGGGTCGAGCTGCCGAATACGCTCGGCATGTCGCAGTACGCCGACGGCGGCCACATGGTCTCGAAGCCCTACGCCGCGAGCGGCCGCTACATCGAGCGGATGTCGAACTACTGCGCCGGCTGCCGATTCCGTCCCGACGAGGCCACCGGGCCGCGGGCCTGTCCGTTCACGACGCTGTACTGGGACTTCCTCGACCGCCACCGCGCGCGCTTCGCGCGCCACCCGCGCACGGCGCTGCAGTGGAAGAACCTCGAACGGCTCGGCGAGGCGCGACTCGCCGAGATCCGTGCCGAGGCGGGGCGCCTGCGGCAGCGGATCGCGGGCGAGGGCAGGACTCCGCCCGATCGGTGATCCGTGCTCTCGCCGGGTCACGGGGCGCGACGCTCTCCGACGCGGTCGCGGGGCGACCTGTCTCGGCGGGGAGTCGGGAGACGCCGGTTCACGGCGCTTCGAAACCGTCCGAGAACAGCGGATCGGGCAGCGGGCCGGTCGCCGCGGCGCGGTGGAAGCCCCCGCGCAGCTCGTAGCTCGCGCTCGACATCGCCGCGCCGGCATCGGGCTGGCCGATCGTCGCGTCGAGCGTGTAGCTTGCGCTGGTCGATCGCTGCGCGCCGCCGTCGATCGTCTGCCGCGGGATCTGGTAGCTCGCGCTCGACGACTGCGCGAGCGAGACGCCGGGCGCGCCAAGCCACACCAACGCGATTGCGAGGCCGCTCAGGACCGGTAGGAGCGACCGCAGGTCGCGATCGGCGCGGCGCTGCGTTCGGGCGCCAGCCCCATTGCTGTGGCAATCGCGAGCTTCGCTCGCTCCTACGGCTCCTGCGACGGCGAACGGCGGTTGCGGTAGGAGCGACCGCAGGTCGCGATCGGCACGGCGCTGCGTTCGGGCGCCAGCTCCATCGCTGTCGCGATCGCGAGCTTCGCTCGCTCCTACGGCGCCTGCGACGGCGAATGGCGATTGCGGTAGGAGCGACCGCAGGTCGCGATCGGCGCGGCGCTGCGTTCGGGCGCCAGCTCCATCGCTGTCGCGATCGCGAGCTTCGCTCGCTCCTACGACGGCGAACGGCGGTTGCCGTAGGAGCGACCGCAGGTCGCGATCGGCGCGGCGCTGCGTTCGGGCGCCAGCTCCATCGCTGTCGCGATCGCGAGCTTCGCTCGCTCCTACGACGGCGAACGGCGGTTGCCGTAGGAGCGACCGCAGGTCGCGATGCATCGCCAGCACGCTGGCGCCGCGAAGCAGCGAGTGCTTCAGGATCAAGGGGCCGTCCATCTCACCGCCGCTGCTCGCCCGCGCGGCTCGAGATCAGAGACTCGAGGCGCTCGAGACGTGCGCGGAGTTCGGCGTTCTCGTCGATGATGCGCTGCTGCGCATCCCGCAGCTCGGCCGCCTCGGCGCGCAGCGCCGCATTCTCGGCGGCGACCCGAGTCTGACCCGCCCTCAGTTCGGCGTTCTCGGCCTCCAGCGCCGCGATCCGCGCGCTCTGTCCGCCGTCGATCGCCGCGCTCTCGGCACGCAGCTCGCGCAGCGCCTCGACCGTCAGCGCCTCGAAACCGCGCGGCCCGACCGTCTTGTAGCCGTCGGCGCCCTCCGACACCCAGTCCGGGAACACCCGCTCGACCTCCTGCGCGATGAAGCCGACCTGCGGGCCGGGCAGGTACATCGCCTTCGGCGTCACCTCGGGCCGGTACGCGTAGCGCACGCCGCGCAGCTGCAGCAGCCGGTCGAGAGTGCCGGCCAGCGGTTCGACGTTCGCCTTGAGCCGCGCATCCGACGGCACCGCCCACGCGCCACCCCCTGGCTTGAAGGCCTGGGCCGTGACCGAGAAGTCACCGTTCGAAGCGAGCAGGATCCGATCGATGGAGCTGATGCCGCTGTACTGGGCGATCCGGAACTCCGCGGCACCCGCCGTCGGCAGCATCGTGAGGTTGATCCCGCGATCGTGCGAGGCCGAACGCAAGTACACGTCGACGTTTTCGTTCGGGCCGGTGCGGCTGCGGAACACCGCCTCGATGCCGGTCGGGATCGCGTTGGTGTTGAAGCCAAAGCCGCCGTCGGCGCGGATCAGGAACTGGTTCTCGCCCGTCGATACGAAGTTCGCGGCCTGACTGTCGCCCCAGACGAAAGTGCCTCGGTCGCCAACGCCGCCCGGATAGGTCAGGCCGCTGCACGCTCCCGTGCCTCCGGGGTCGGATGCCGGCCGGACCTTGGCCAGCCGTCCGCCGGCCCACGAGTAGTTGGCGCCCGCGCAGTTCTGCGCGCCCCCGCCGACGGTGCTGACGTAGCCGCTCGCGTGGTTGCTCAAACCTCCGCCGACGGTACTGACGTCTCCGCTCGCGAGGTTCTGCTGCCCGCCACCGACGGTACCTGCCCCCCCGGTGGCCGAGTTGGATAGGCCCCCGCCGACGGTACTGGAGTCGCCGCTGGACAGGTTTTGATTCCCTCCGCCGACGGTGCCGAAAAAGCCGCTCGTGGCATTGGCTTCGCCGCCGCTCACGGTGCTTCCGAAGCCGCTCGCGGTGTTTGCAATGCCGCCGCCCACGGTCGCGAAGGGGGCGTCGGCGGTCGTGCTCAGATTGTTTCCAGCGCGGTTGCCATAGCCCCCGCCGACCGTGCCGTAGTGATCCGTCACCCGATTGGGGGCCTCGTCGGCGTAGTTCGGATCACTGTCCCCGCTCGGCACCCCGCCACCGGAGATGGTCGCGCCACGAACACCGGCGGTGACGTTGTTCACACTCGAACCGGCGATCACGTTCGCGGTGATCGGATTGCCACCGAACAGGATCGTCGATGGCTCGATCCGCAGGCTCTGCGCATCCCGCGTGCGCACGACGAAGGGCTGCGCATCGGTCGTGCCGATGAAGTTCGTCGAAGGATTGCTGCCCGAATCCCCGGTCGTGCTCCAGCACGCCCCGATCAGCGGCGCCGCGATCACCTTCGCGCGGCCAGGGATCGCCGCGAAGTCCGCCTCGCCCGCGGCCCGCACCGCGACCTCGAGCCAGACCGCATCGGCCGCGACCAGCGGCAGCTCCACGTCCAGCCGGAAACGGCCGTCCCGGACCTCGACCCCCTCGAAGGTCACCGGCGCGGCCAGCGTCGCACCGAGCCGCTCGTGACCATAGGGCGCGAGCTTGAGGTCATAGCGCCCATCGGCCGGCTTGCCGCCATCGTCGAGCCGGCCTTCGTAGACGAAACGCGCGGCCAGCGCCGCAGGACTGGCCAGCGCCACCGCCAGCGCCACGACCAGTGCATGATGGATCGGGTGTCGCATCGGAAAGTCCTCCTGTCGTGATCAAGCATCGGATGACCGTGGCGTCCGCTCCGGCCCCACCGGCACCGGCGCGACGTCGCGGCGTTCAGGGTCCCTCGAAGCCATCGGCGAAGACCGGATCGGGAAACGGGTCACAGCCCACCGCCGGCACGTGCACCGCCTTCAGCGCATAGCGTCCGTCGGCCGACCGCGCCTCCGGCGCCGACCGTGCGCGCGCATCGAGCGCGAAGCGCCCGCAGGCACTGACCGCCAGCGGCCGCAGTTCCGCCTCGAGCCGGAAGCGCGATGGCGCGGCCGCATCGCCAGCGGCCATGAGCCCGGGCGACAGCAGCAGCACCGTCACGACCGCGATCCAACGACCAGGCGTGGACGCCGGGTGCGCCCGGCGGCGGTCGCGACGCTGCACCGCAGGCCCATCGGCGCTGCGGGATCGGATGCTCGCCATCTCAGCGCTCCCCGCCAGCGCGGCCGGCGATCAGCGATTCGAGGCGCTCCAGACGGGCACGGTACTCGGCGTCCCGACGATTCAGTTCGGCGCGCAGCGCCGCATTCTCGGCCTCCAGCGCCGCGATCCGGGCGCTCTGTCCGCCGTCGATTGCCGCGCTCTCGGCG
>PVBP01000027.1 GCA_002995625.1 Lysobacteraceae bacterium
CGGTGCCCGAGGCCGGTCGCGGGATGCGCGGCGGCGGTCGCCATCGCGAACCCGACGATCAGAGCGGGCGCAGCCCGCCGTGCGTGAGCTCGAGGATCCGCCCGGCGCGGGCCGCCAGCCGCCGATCGTGCGTGACCAGCACCAGGCTGGTCCCGATCTCGCGATTGAGTTCGAGCATCAGCGCGAAGATCCGGTCCGCGTTGTCCTCGTCGAGATTGCCGGTGGGCTCGTCGGCGAGCACGCAGGCCGGCCTCGTCACCAGCGCGCGCGCGATCGCCGCGCGCTGGCGCTCGCCGCCCGACAGCTCGCCGGGCTTGTGGCCGAGCCGCGCGCCGAGGCCGACGCGGTCGAGCAGCTCGTTCGCCCGCCGTTCGGCGTCGGCGACCGGGGCCCCGGCGATCAGCAGCGGCATCGCCACGTTCTCGGTCGCGGTGAACTCCGGAAGCAGGTGATGGAACTGGTAGACGAAGCCGAGCGCCCGGTTGCGCAACAGGCCGCGCTCGCGGTCGGGCAGTCTCGCCATCGGCCGGCCGAGGACCTCGACCGTGCCGCGGGTCGGGAGGTCGAGGCCACCCAGGATGTGGAGCAGCGTGCTCTTGCCCGCGCCGGAGGCGCCCACGATCGCGACGGTCTCGCCCGCGCGGATCGCGAGATCGACGCCCGAGAGCACCTCGGTGCGCAGGTCACCGTCGGCGTAGGTCTTGGCGACGCCCTTGGCCTCGAGCACGGTCTCACTCATAGCGCAGCGCCTCCGCCGGCTGCGTGCGCGCGGCGCGCCACGCGGGATAGAGGGTTGCGACCAGCGACATCAGGAAGGCCAGCACCGTGATCGTGACCACGTTCGCGGCGCGCAGGTCCGAGGGCAGTTCGCTGATGTAGTAGATCTCGGCCGGCATCAGCTGGAAGCCGAACACGCCCTCGAGGAAGCGCATCACGTTGGTCACGTTCATCGCCAGCAGCACGCCACCGACCACGCCGGCGGCGATGCCGATGACCCCGGAGACCATGCCCTGGATCACGAAGATCCCCATCACGCTGCCGGGGGTCGCGCCGAGCGTGCGCAGGATCGCGATGTCGGCCTGCTTGTCGGTGACCAGCATCACCAGCGTCGAGACGAGATTGAAGGCCGCGACCGCAACGATCAGCGACAGGATCACGAACATGACCATCCGTTCGGTCTGGACCGCGCGGAAGAAGTTGCTGTGTTCCTGGGTCCAGTCGCGGATGCGGTAGAGACCGCCGAGGCGTTCGGCGAGGTCCGCCGCCACCACCCAGGCGCGGAACATGTCCTCGAGCTTGAGCCGAACGCCCGAGACCTGGCCGCCCATCCGCATCAGGCGCGATGCGTCCTCGAGGTGCACGATCGCCATGCCGCGGTCGTACTCGGCCATGCCGATCTCGAAGATGCCGGAGACGGTGAACTGGCGCAGCGTCGGCAGCGTGCCGGCCGGCGTCGAGCGCAGCGTCGGCGCGTAGATCGTCACCGTGTCGCCGACGCCGACGCCGAGCCACAGCGCCAGCTCGCGCCCCAGGATCACGCGCCAGCGCCCCGCCTCGAGGCTGTTCCAGTCGCCTTCGACCACCTTGGTCGCCACGTCGGAGACGGCGGGCTCGAGGGCGGGATCGACGCCGCGCAGGAAGCCGCCGCTGACGCGCAGGCCCTGGATCATCACCTCGCGCTCGACGAACGGTGCGGCCCCGACCACGCGCGCATCCTCGCGCGCCGCGGTGATCGCGCCGCGCCAGTCGTCGATGCCCTCGCCGAAGCCGGTCACGGTCGCGTGCGAGACCATGCCGAGGATCCGGGAGCGGAGTTCCTTCTCGAACCCGTTCATGACCGAGATCACGGTGATCAACGCCGCGACCCCGAGCGCGATGCCGAGCATCGACACCAGCGAGATGAACGAGATGAAGTGGTTGCGTCGCTTGGCCCGCAGGTAGCGCAGGCCGATGAAGGCCGGAAGCGGTCGGAACATCGGTCGGGCATCCGTGGGACCGGCGTGCGAACCGGCGCTTCGAAGTCTATCGGGATGACCGTGCCGGCCCCTGTACGAAAGCGCCGCGCGGTCGCGTCGGCGGACGTCGCAGATCCGCCCGTGTCAGCCGATCGCCCCCTGTCCGTGGCGCTGGTGACGCAGCAGGATCGAGAGCCGCCGCCACGCGTCGGCATCGACCTGGTCGCGCCAGATCGCGATCCGCGCGCGCGGCGAGCCGGCGCCTGCCGCGGCCAGCACGAGCGCGGCGACCGGGCCGGCCTGCCAGTGCGCCACGAGCCGCCCCGACACCGGGCCGTGATCCGACGGTCCGCGCCACTCGGCCCGGCCCTCGCCATCGATCCGCAGGACGGCTCCGGTGAACGCATGCTGCCGCGCCCAGGCCCGCCACGCCAGGACGACCGGCAGCGGCGCGAGCGCCAGTCGCAGGACCGGTGGGAGGCCGCTGATCGCGATCGCGACGAGCGCGGCCACGGTCGCGGACGCCAGCAGCGCCGCGTACGCGCGCGGCAGGCCGGGTCGCAGCTCAACGGGCGCGGCGGAAGTCGTCAATCAGCTCGCGCCAGTCGTCGCGCGGCGGCTCGGCGCGGCCCATGCACCAGGCCCACAGCTGGTCGTCCTCGACCTCGAGCAGCTCGGCGAAGGCCGCCAGCCGCGCCTCGTCCGCGGCCTCGCCATGGCGGTCGAGCCAGCCCGCGCACAGCGCGTCGAGCTCGCGCATGCCGCGGCGGCAGCGCCAGCGCAGGCGCGACAGCCGCGGGTCTCCCATCGCTCAGAGCCCGCGCCGCTCGACCATCAGCTTCTTGATCTCGGCGATCGCCCTGGCCGGGTTCAGACCCTTGGGGCAGGTCCGCGCGCAGTTCATGATCGTGTGGCAGCGGTAGAGCTTGAACGGGTCCTCGAGGTCGTCGAGCCGCGCCCCGGTGTCCTCGTCGCGGCTGTCGACGATCCAGCGGTAGGCCTGCAGCAGGATCGCGGGGCCGAGGTAGCGGTCGCCGTTCCACCAGTAGCTCGGGCAACTGGTGCTGCAGCACGCGCACAGGATGCACTCGTAGAGGCCGTCGAGCTTCCTGCGGTCCTCCGGCGACTGCAGGCGCTCGCGGTCCGGCGGCGGCGCGCTCTGCGTCCGCATCCACGGTCGGATCGATGCGTACTGCGCGTAGAAGTGCGTCAGGTCCGGCACCAGGTCCTTGATCACCGGCATGTGCGGCAGCGGATAGACGCGCACCTCGCCCTTGACCTCGTCGATCGCCTTGGTGCAGGCGAGCGTGTTGGTGCCGTCGATGTTCATCGCGCACGAGCCGCAGATGCCCTCGCGGCAGGAGCGGCGGAACGTCAGCGTCGAGTCGATCTCGTTCTTGATCTTGATCAGCGCGTCGAGAACCATCGGGCCGCACGTGTCGAGGTCGACCTCGTAGGTGTCGGCTCGCGGGTTCGCGTCCTCGTCGGGATTCCAGCGGTAGACCTTGAAGGTCCTGGTGCGCTTCGCGCCCTTCGCGGGGAAGTGGCGACCCGGCTTGACCTTGCTCGTCTTCGGCAGTGCGAACGTGCCCATGGTGTCCTCGTTCCTCAATCGATCCTGCGCGTGCCCAGCAGGAAGGCCACATAGCCCAGCCAGGACGCGAACACGCAAACGAGAGCCCAGACCGCGCGCTCGAGGCCCGTCGCCCGACGGGAAGCCGCGACCAGCAGGACCGGGGCGGCCCACACGATCGTCAGAATCAGCATCGTGGCCAGCATGGTGGTCGGACCGAGCATGCGTGATCTCCCCTCGACGACCTCAGTAGACCCGCGCCTTCGGCGGGACCGGCTCGACCTCTCGGGTCAGCGTGTCGAGGTGGACCGGGCGGTAGTCGATCCGCGTGCGGCACTCGCCATCGACCCAGCACAGCGTGTGCTTGAGCCAGTTCTCGTCGTCGCGCTCCTGGTAGTCCTCGCGCGCGTGCGCGCCGCGCGACTCCTTGCGGTTCTCGGCCGAGACCAGCGTCGCGACCGCCTGGCCGAGCAGGTTCTGGAGCTCGAGCGCCTCGATCAGGTCGGAGTTCCAGACCAGCGAGCGGTCCTCGATCCGGACGTCGGCGAAGGACTTCGCGGTCGCGGTGATCTTCTCGACGCCCTGCCTGAGCGTCTCGCCGGTGCGGAACACCGCGGCGTCGGCCTGCATGATCTTCTGCATCTCGAGCCGGATCTCGGCCGCTGGCCGCGAACCCTGCGCATGGCGCACCCGGTCGAGGTTCGCGAGCGCCGGATCGACCGCGGTCGCCGACAGCGTCGGATGTGGGGTGCCCGGCCGGATCGTCTCGGCGCAGCGGTTCGCAACCGCGCGGCCGAACACGACGAGGTCGAGCAGCGAGTTCGAGCCGAGCCGGTTGGCGCCATGCACCGACACGCACGCGGCCTCGCCGATCGCGTACAGGCCCGGGACCACGGCGTCGGGATCGCCGCCCTTCAGCGTGACGACCTCGCCGTGGTAGTTCGTCTGGATGCCGCCCATGTTGTAGTGGACGGTCGGCAGCACCGGGATCGGCTCCTTCGTCACGTCGACGCCGGCGAAGATCCGCGCGGTCTCGGCGATGCCCGGCAGGCGTTCGTGGATCACCGCGGCGCCGAGGTGCTGGAGGTTCAGGTGGATGTGGTCCGCGTTCGCGCCGACGCCGCGGCCTTCGCGGATCTCGATCGTCATCGCGCGGCTGACCACGTCGCGCGACGCGAGGTCCTTCGCGTTCGGCGCGTAGCGCTCCATGAAGCGCTCGCCCTTCGAGTTGGTCAGGTAACCGCCCTCGCCGCGCACGCCCTCGGTGATCAGGCATCCGGCGCCGTAGACGCCGGTCGGGTGGAACTGCACGAACTCCATGTCCTGCAGCGGCAGGCCGGCGCGCAGCACCATCCCGCCGCCGTCGCCGGTGCAGGTGTGGGCCGAGGTCGCGGAGAAGTAGGCGCGGCCGTAGCCGCCGGTCGCGAGCACCACGCCATGGGCGCGGAACAGGTGCAGCGTGCCTTCGGCCATGTCGAGCGCGAGCACGCCGCGGCATGCGCCCTCGGCGTCGAACACGAGGTCGAGTGCGAAGTACTCGATGAAGAAGCGCGCGTCGTGCGCCAGCGACTGCTGGTAGAGCGTGTGCAGGATCGCGTGACCGGTGCGGTCGGCGGCGGCGCAGGTGCGCTGCGCGGTGCCCTTGCCGTAATGGGTGGTCATCCCGCCGAACGGCCGCTGGTAGATGCGCCCGTCCTCGGTGCGCGAGAACGGCACGCCGTAGTGCTCGAGCTCGATCACCGCGGGAATCGCCTCCTTGCACATGTACTCGACCGCGTCCTGGTCGGCGAGCCAGTCCGAGCCCTTGATCGTGTCGTAGAAGTGGAAGCGCCAGTCGTCCTCGCCCATGTTCGCGAGCGCGGCCGAGATGCCGCCCTGCGCCGCGACCGTGTGCGAACGGGTCGGAAAGACCTTGGTCAGGCACGCGGTGGCGAGACCCTTGGCCGCGAGACCGAACGTCGCGCGCAGTCCGGCGCCACCGGCGCCGACGACGACCACGTCGTACTGGTGTTCGGTGATGGGATAGGCAGGCATCGGATTCCGTCGCAGGGTCTGTGGGATGGGGGCAGCGGGCGATCGGCCGGTCGTCAGGCGCCGAGCGCGATCCGCACGATCGCGAGCAGGCTCGCGATCACCGCGAGCGCGGCGATGAACTTCACCGCCACCTTAAGCGCCAGCTCGAGCGCGCGCTGGTGGATGTAGTCCTCGATCACGACCTCGAGGCCAAGCCGGGCGTGGTGGAACAGCGCGATCACGAAGGCCGCCATCAGCACCGCGTTCCATGGCTGCGCGAGGAACACCCGCGACTCCGCGTAGCCGCCGTCGACGAGTCCGACCGCGGCGACCAGGAACCAGATCGACAGCGGCGCGAGCGCGATCGCGGTCAACCGCTGCGCGATGAAATGGCCGGTCCCCTCCCTGGCCGCGCCGAGGCCGCGGGCATTCTTCAGCGGGTTTCGCAGCAGCGCGCTCATCGGGCGCCTCCCGACAGCAGCAGCCAGAGCAGCAGAGCCGAGATCAGGACGGTCGCGACGACGACCGTCCAGCCGGACGCGTAGGCCTTCGGGATCTCGAGACCGACGCCGAGATCCCAGGCGAGGTGTCGAAGGCCGTTGAGCCAGTGGTAGACGATCGCGACCACGAGCGCGGCGGCCAGCAGCTGGCCCGGCAGGCTGTTCGCGAAGCTCGCAAAGCCGCTGTAGGCCTCGGGGCCGGAGGCGACCGCGATCAGCCAGGCCGCGACCAGCAAGGCCCCGAGCGAGAGCAGAACGCCGCTGATCCGATGCGAGATCGACATCATCGACGTCAGCTGCGGCCGGTAGTAGGGCCCGATCATGAACGGCGACAGGGGGCGCTGTCGGCGGCTGGCTCTGGCGGTCATCGTGCGTGCCTCATCGGTGAGCATGCGGGGCCCCGGGTCCGTCGAAACCCGGCACGGGGTTCCGCACGATCGGAGCGGGCGGAATCAGAAGTCGATGCAGCGTCCGTTCTTCTCCCAGTCGCCGTAGCGGGTCGGCTCGGGCCCGGGACGACCGCCGATCTCGATCGGCGGAGCCGGGGTCGGCGAGCCTTCTTCCACCGGCTCTGGGACGACCGGCGCCTCGGCCGGCTCGATCGGATCCTTCATCGGTCTTTTCCGCGACAATCCCGAAGATTAACGCCTCGCCGCGATGCGGCTCAACGACCCCGAGACCTCGACCGAGCGTGACGACAGCCCCTATCGACAGTCTCGGCGTCCTCGCGATCCGCGGCGCCGACGCCGTGCCATTCAGCCACAGCCAGCTTGCGAATGACGTGAAGGCGCTGGCGAACGGCCATTGGCACTGGAACTGCCTGCTGCAGATCCAGGGCCGCGTGCTCGCGCTGATGCTGCTCGCAAGGCTCGCCGACGACGAGGTCCTGCTGGTGCTGCCGCGCGAGATCCGCGGCGACGTGGCCGCGACCCTGTCGCGCTACGTGCTGCGCAGCAAGGTCAGGCTCGTCGAGGACGATGACCTGGCGATCTTCGGCACCGCCGTCGTGACGGAGCCGCCGGCAGAAGACGCGGTGTCCGTCGGCGGGCGGCTCGCGCACGACGGGCGGACCCACTCGCTGGAGCTCGGGGGTCGCCTGCGGCGCGTGCTCTCGATCGGCCCAGCCGGACACGGCGCGGGGGTCCCGGTCGACGCGGTCTTTCGGCACGGCGACGTCGTGGACGGCATTCCGTGGATCCGGTCTGCGACCAGCGGCGAGTTCATTCCCCAGGCGCTGGGCCTTGCGCGATTGGGCGCCTTCTCGGTGTCCAAGGGCTGCTATCCGGGGCAGGAGATCGTGGCGCGCACGCACTTCCTCGGGCGCAACAAGCGGACGCTGATGCGCATTGCCGGTCCGCGGCTCGAGGTCGGCCCGGCGCCCGGCGACCGCCTGCATGGCGGCAGCGCCGGACAGGGCGACCCGGTCGCGATCGTCATCGATGCCGTCGCGCTGCGCGACGAGACCGTCGGGCTTGCAGTGGCCCGGGACATCGCGATTCGGGACGGCTGGTGGCGTCGATCCGCCTGGCCAGTCCACTTGCGCCTCTCGGAAGCCTGAATCGGCAGGGCGGTCCAGGTCGCCGCCCGGCCGTCGGGAGCCCGGATCGCGCGGCCTCGAATGCTTCAGTCCTGCGTCAGCTGTGATACGTTTCTCGAAGTGATCCGTGCTTGGGAAGGAGGGTCCCATGGCGCGCCTGTATCCGCTGATCGCAGGATGGGTGTTCCTGTTCGCCAGTGTCCCGACGGTCGCGGACGATGCACCCGCGCAACCAGCCGCGACGAGCGAACTCACGCTGATGGTCGAGCCGAGCTACGGCACGGCCCGGTTGGCAGAGGTCTTCGAGCCGCTCGCGAACTACATCGGGCAAGCGGTCGGGCGACCCGTGCGGCTCGTCACGCCACGGAACTACCACTTCTTCTGGCGTGACGTCCGCCAGTCGCCCTCGATCGACCTGCTGTACGCGGAGGCCCATTTCACCGACTATCGGGCGCAACGCTTCGGGTCGCTGCCGCTCGCGCGGACTGCCGAGCGGCTGAGCTATTCGATCCTGGTCAGCGACCTCGTCGAGAACCCCACGGTCGATCGGCTCGTCGGCCGTCGCCTCGTGACGATGCCGAGCCCGAGCCTCGGCTTCGCGCTGCTGACCCAGCTCTACCCGAATCCGGTCTCGCAACCCGAGATCCTCTCGTCGGCGACCTCCTGGCGTGACGGCGTCGAGATGGTGTTCGCCGAGGAGGCGGAGGCGGCGATCGTGCCGACCTGGCTCGAGGACGAGTATCCGAACCTGACGTCGGTATGGACCTCGCGCGAGTTCATGGGCCCCGCGATCTCGGCGTCATCGGACCTCGATCCAACCCTGCGCGAGCGCATTCGCGAGGCGCTGCTGTCGATCCACGAGGATCCGGCCGCGAACGAGGTCCTGCTCGAGCTCCGGATCTCGCGTTTCGAGCCGGCAACGGCAGCCGAGTATGCCGGCGCCGACCGGATGCTCCGGGAGTTTCACGGCTATCGGCCACGCTGACGCGCCACGGCCTGGTGCCGGGACGGGCGGATCGCCGGCCCGCGCGACATGACGCGGCCCGAATCGACGCTGTTCTGGCACGACTACGAAACGACCGGCGTGGACCCGCGCCGCGATCGGCCGCTCCAGTTCGCCGGCCGGCGCACGACCCTCGACCTCGAGCCGATCGGCGATCCGCTGGTGCTCTGGTGCAGGCCCGCGCGCGACACCCTGCCGCACCCGGAGGCGCTGCTGCTGACCGGGATCACGCCACAGGAAGCAGAGGCACGCGGCCTGCGTGAATGCGAGTTCGCCGATCGCATCGAGGAGGAGCTGGCGTCTCCCGGCACCTGCGGCGTCGGTTACAACAGCATCCGGTTCGACGACGAGGTCACCCGGCATCTGTTGTGGCGCAACCTGCACGATCCGTACGGTCGCGAGTGGCGCCACGGCAACGCGCGCTGGGACCTGATCGATCTCGCGCGACTCGCGTGCGCGCTTCGCCCGGACGGCATCGAGTGGCCCGAGCGGGCGCCTGGCGTGCCGAGCTTCCGGCTGGAGGACCTGGCACGGGCCAATGGGCTGGCTCATGACCATGCGCACGACGCGCTGTCCGACGTCGATGCCACGATTGCGCTGGCGCGCAGGCTCAAGTCGGCGCAACCGCGCCTTTTCGACTTCCACTTCGCCTTGCGACAGCGGACTCGAGTCGAGGCCCTGCTCGACTGGATCCGCGTCGAGCCCGTGCTCCACGCCTCGTCGCGGTATCCGGCAGAACGCCATCGAGGCCTTGCGCTGGTCGCTCCGCTGATGCAGGTCCCCGGGCGCCGCAGCGAGATCGTGGTCCTCGATCTCGATGAGGATCCGGATCCTCTGATCACGCTCGATGCCGACGACATCGCCGATCGCCTGTTCACGCCGCGCGCCGACCTGCCCGAGGACGTCGCGCGAATGCCCCTCAAGACCGTCCACACCAACCGCTCGCCGGCGCTCGCGCCCCTCTCGGTCCTTCGGCCCGAGGACGCGCGGCGGCTGGCGCTCGACGTCGAATCCGGCCTCGCGAAGCTCGCCACGCTGCGCGCCGCGATCGAGCCGATCCGGGAGAAGCTCGCCCGCGTCTACAACCGACCGCCGCGAGACGGGGACGATCCCGACGTGGCGCTCTATGCGGGCTTCATTCCGGATCCCGACCTTCGACTGCTGCCCGAGGCGCGCAGCGTACTGCGTGACCGGGAGCCTTCGGCCTTCGATCTCGCGCGCTTTGCCGACCCACGACTGCGGGAGATCGCCTGGCGCTATGCCGCGAGGAACGCGCCGCATCAACTCGCCGATCGCGACGCCGATCGCTGGCGAAGACTCGTCCGTTCGCGACTGCTCGGCGCGGACGAGGCGACGACGATCAAGCGGGACGAGCTGGTGGCGCGAACCCACGCGCTCCGCGAGACCCTTCCTGCCGGCGATCGGGGACACGCTGTCCTCGACGCGCTGCTTGCCTGGGCCGCAGAGCTGACCGCCGACCTCGAGTGCAGCAACGACGAGTGAGCGAATCCTGGAACCGCTCGAAGCCGAGGCTACCCCTCTACCAACCTTGACTTCGAACCGTGGCCCTTGGCCAGCGACAACCGACCGGAAGTCAGCGCCATGAGTCCCGCCGGACAACGGACGGTCCGTGACGGCGCCTTCCTGACCTCGGCGACGCCTCGACGGTTGTGAGGGAATAGGAGACGGCGCCGGCGTCGATGAAGCGGGAAGCATCGCGCTGACGACGTGGCTACCCAAGGCGGGCGGCCATCATGGCCCCCGTTAGAACACGTGTGTCAAGTCGCGCGCTGCTCAGTCGAAAAAGGAAGGGGCGCCTCACGGCGCCCCTCCCTCTGCTTACGACATCCGCGCTTAAGTGCGGAATAACGTCACGCGGAGCGGCGATACAGCTGGAAGCCGATCAGGCCAACCAGCAGCACCAGCAGCGCCATCATCGCCTTACCCGCAGACGACATCGTCGGCACCGGGACCAGCTGCTCGGCACGGCAGGTCACCGGGAAGGTGGCGTTGAACTGCGCGTTGGCGCCAACGCAGGTCAGGGTGGTATTCGCCAGCGAGGTGCCCGCGGTCGCCGGCGTGGTGCAGCCGACGCTGATCGCCGCGGTCCCGCCCGCCGGCACCGTGAGCGGGAAGGTCCCCGTCACGGTGTAGCCGGTCACGGCCGGGCTGAAGGTGCAGTTATCAACCACCCACGACGCCGTACCGCCCGTGTTCGTGAACGTGATCGGCTGCGACACCGAAGTGCTCGGCGCCCCCACGAAGTTGAAGGTCGTGCCGCTGGCCGGGTTGACGCCCGGATTCGGAGCCACCGTACCCGCGGGGCACTCGACCTGGGCCGTCAGGTTCGGGCGCGCCGGAGTCTCAGCCGGAACCGTGGTCTGCGTGCAGGTGATCGTCCCGGACACCGCGGACGCCTGACGGACGCACGAGAAGCCGATCGGCGGAGCATTCGGACCCACGGTGGCCGGCGCGTTGATCGTGCGCGTGCCGCCGCCGGTGATCGCGAAACTCGCCGTGCCCGCCGGAATCGTGCAGTTCAGCGACAGCGACGCAGTCGCGACGCCAGCCGCCGTCACGTTGACCGGCACCGTCCCATTACCCGTCGTGTTGATCGGGCCAGCGGGCGGGTTGGTCGCCGCACCGAGGGCCGCAGTCGGAGCCGATGGACCCGTGACGCCGGTACACGTCACCTGGTGCGTCACGGGACTCGACGCGCCACCCGTCCCACCGTTGTGCGTGATCGTCAGCGTCTGCGTGACCGGCGTCGTCGACGTCGCGTCACACCCGATCGTGAACGTCTGGTTCGCGCCCTGGGCGATGTTCAGCGACGTCGGCGACACGCTGAGCACGCCGGACAGACCGGACAGCGTCGCGGTCAGGTTCGGCGCTCCGCTCGGACCCGAGTTCGTGACCGTCACCGTCGCGGTCGTCGGGCCTCCGCCGATCGTGTCGGTGATGTTGACAGCCGCACCAGGGGCCGGGACCGACGAGTAGGCCGGTTGCGGACCAGCGGAGACGACGATCTGGCCCGGAGTGTTGCCGGTCGGAGCCAGCGAGACCGTGTTGGTGATCGCGAGCGGATAGGTTCCGGCCGCGGTCGGATTGGGCAAGGTGAACTGGATGTTGCAGACGTTGCCATTGACGTGCGGGCCCGGCGGACTTCCGGTGATGTTCGCACTCGCCACCCGGATCAAGCCAGGAGACACCACGACGCAAGTCGTGAAGTGTCCGCTGGGCGTGATTGCCGTGGTGGACGGAGCGATCGAGAGAACCGCGTTGTTATACGTGATGTCGGCCTGCCAACCGGCGGGATTGGCACCACCATTGGTAAAAACGACCTGAATGGTAGTTGGGGTCGTCGGTCCGCCAGTAGTCGTGCCATTCACCGTCGAAGGCGTCAGGGCGATCGTCTGAGCCGAGACGGCGCCGCCCGCTGCGAACAGCAGGCTGCCGACTGCGGCCAAGACGAGTTTCTTCTTCGAAAGGCGCATTGATAAGTCCCTCTGGAATCAGGTGGGGTCGAACTGTTACTTGTTGGCGGAGTCGCCGACGACCGACGAACGCAGTTCGGTCGCATCCGGGGCCGCCACGATGAGAGAGGAGACGCGCATGTCCTTGGCAAGATCGGCACCCGCTCCCGCCACGCTCACTGTGCCGAGGTCGATCATGCCGGCCGGCAACAGCGCGTTCGTCGCACTGTAGACCAGGATGACCACTTCCTTGCCATTGAACACGCAGGAGCCGGTATGCGTCGAGGGGAGCTTGCTGACGCACTTCGACACGTCTACCCGGGCGCCCTTCTCCTGCGCCCCGACGTCAATCCGCGCCTCAATCGCAGTACCGCGCCCGTCGGAGTTGAAGTCAAGCGAAAAGGCCCTACCGCCCTTCCCCAGGCCTCCGTCCACCAGCAGCAGCTCATTCGCGGCAGCCGGAGCGCAGACAAACGCGCTGACGGCACCCGCTGTGGCGACAACTTTCGCAAACCTGTTCATCAGATGGCCTCCTATCGTGATCAGGGAGTGGGGCAGGCGGGATTCGCCGAGTTCACGATGGACGCGACGGCGACAACGTCGAGAATGTTCGTCGTTCCGTCCTCGTTTGCATCTGGCTGACCACCGGCAAGACCCGTCGGTACGGTGGTGTTGAAGTCATTCGCGATGGCGACGATGTCCAGGATGTTCCGCGTGCTGTCGTTGTTCGCGTCCCCACGGCACAAACGTCCAATGTGCGTCGTGCGCCGCGACTCGTACGAATCGACGATCACCGCGCCGGAGCTGCCGCCGGACAGGTTGCCGAGCTGGACGAAGTCGATGTTGTTCGCCGCCGCGGTCGGAACGCCACCGGTGCTCACCTGGTTGCAATCGATCGGCGCCGCCGTCTCGTTCTGGACGCGCAGCCGCATCGAGTTCGCCGGGACGCCCGTGACGCCGCTGCCGAGCGCGCTGGCCGTGCTGTTGTAGCCGAGCTCGATCGAATACCAGCGCCCAGCCGTCAGCCCCGAGCAGGTCAGGGTCGGGCTGCCGCCCGGACCACGCGCCGTGATCGTGTTCGAACCGTTCCATTCCACGAGGATCCGCGAGCTCGCGGCGGTGATCGAGGTCAGTGCGTCCGCCTGGTTGCCGGCGCGGAAGATGTTCGACGTGCCGGTACCCGCCAGGAAGGCATAGAAGCGCGCCCGGAAGGTCGGCTCGGCCGCCGGCGAGCTGTCCTGAACGTAGTTCCCGGCTCCCGTCGGCGCGCGAAGGCCGCAACGGCCGGAGTAGCGAGGAATCGCCGTGGGCGTCGCGAGCGGCCCGCCCGGCACGGGCGCGCCGACGGTCGGCGTCACCGTCGGATTGCCACCCTGCCCCCACGCGGCCGTGGAGCAGGTCTGGGAGAACGCGGCAGGGGCCAGCGACATGCCGGCGACTGCGGACATTGCAATGACGAGCGTACGCAACTTCATGTTTGGCCTCCCCGCGACATGCGGATGAACTGAAGAGTAACGGCAGGACAACGACTTGTGAAGCGGTCCCGCCCATCGCACCGCGTGCCGGGCGGCTGGGCGCCTCCCTGCACGGATCCAACTGTGACGGAGGGCACGGAAGTGCGTCCGTCTTGGCGGGTCAGGGACAGTAACGGACAAACGGCGGCTGACCGGACACCCCGTCGGCGGGAACTTTCCCGTCCCGACCCTTCCCGTCCCGACCCCTTGGCCGGGATCGCCCCCGGCTGATCCCTTTCGTCCCGGTCGACGCAGCGAGGTCGGTCGGCGCGGGCACCGGGCCGTGTCAGACCTTCCCATCGGGTTCGACACATCCAGCCGCTGGCCCGCCAAGGTCATTCGGCGGCCGGGGTCGATGGGCCCCCGGCGGGAGCCGCTCGCAGCGCCCCGGCCAGACCGTCCAGCGCCGTCAGCTCGGACTCGCTGAATCCGGCGCGCCGCCGGGCCGGCCGGTTGAGGGGGCCGCGAATGGCGCCGGCGGCCGCCCCGGCGACCAGTTCCAGGAAGCGGACCTCCGGATCGATTCCGTCCCGCTCGCACAGCCAGCGGAACCACCGCGTGCCGGCCTCGACGTGCGCGACCTCCTCGGCCAGGATCACCTCGAGCAGCTCGGCCGTGCGGTCGTCACCCGCGCGGCGCAGCCGCTCGATCATGCCGGGCGTGACGTCGAGGCCCCTCGCCTCGAGCACCCGCGGCACCAGCGCCATCCGCGCGATCGGGTCGCCGGCGGTCCGGACCGCCATCTCCCACAGGCCGTCGTGGGCCGGCAGGTCGCCATAGCGCGCGCCGAGTTCCGCAAGCCGATCGGCCAGCATCGTGAAGTGGCGCGCCTCGTCGGCGGCGACCCCGAGCCAGTCGTCGTGGAATGCCGGCGGCAATTCGGCCCACCGCTGGACCGCGTCGAGCGCGAGGTTGATCGCGTTGAACTCGATGTGCGCCACGGCGTGGACCAGCGCCACGCGGCCCGCGGCGGTGCCGAGCGGCCGCTGGACGAGATCGCGCGGCGCGACGAGCGCGGGACGCTCGGGCCGGCCCGGCACCCGGACCGCCAGCGCCTGCCCGGGCGCCTCGCCGCACGCGAGTCGCCCGGCCCGCCACGCGGCAACCAGCGCGGCGGTAGCCGAGACCTTTGCCCCCGGATCGCAGATCATCAGCACCGAGCGGGCGGCGGCGTGGACGGAGGACGACTCGGGACGCATGGCGACATCGTAGCGATGCCGCAGGTCCGGTCCGAGGATTGACGCCGCGAGTGCCGCGAAGGGCCGACAATCAGGCCCTTCAATCCTCCCCCGGATCGAGCGCCCCACTGCCCCATGCAGGCCCGCCGCATCGCCTCCCTCGACGCGCTCGACGCGACCGCGTGGGACCGCCTCGACACCGCCGGCAATCCGTTCGTCAGCCGCCCGTTCCTGGCCGGCCTCGAGGCCACCGGCTGCCTCCGGCCCGAACTCGGCTGGCGGTCGGGTCATGTCGCCCTCGCAAGGGATGATCGCGTGCTGGCCCTCGCCCCGGCCTACGAGAAGCGCAACTCGCACGGCGAGTTCGTGTTCGACCACGCCTGGGCCGACGCCCACCACCGGCTCGGGCTCGAGTACTACCCGAAACTGGTCTGCGCGGTGCCGTATTCACCCGTGACCGGCCCGCGCCTGCTGGTCGATCCGGCGGCGGCCGATCCCCACGCGGTCCGGCGACGGCTGCTCGACGCGCTGGCCGAAGCCGCCGCCATGGCCGGCTGGTCGAGCGCGCACGTGAACTTCGTGACCCCGGCCGAACTCGAGGCAGCCGAGGGCAGCGACTGGGTGCAGCGCTCGGACGTCCAGTTCCACTGGCGCAACGCCGGGTATCGGTCCTTCGACGACTTCCTCGCGACGCTGAAGCACAAGCGCCGCAAGGAGATCCGCCGCGAGCGGCAACGCGTGGCCGCGGACGGCTGGGGCTTCGAGTGGCGGCACGGGGACGAACTCGACGCGACGACGATCGCGGAGATCCACGCGCTGTACGCCGCGACCTTCATCAGCAAGGGCAACTACCCGGCGCTGAACCGCGCGTTTCTCGAGCACCTCGCCGCGAGCCTCGGTCCGCGGCTGCTCGCGATCCTCGCGCTGCGCGGCGGACGGCTCGGCGCGATGGCGCTGTGCCTGCGCGGCCGGGACACGCTCTACGGACGCTACTGGGGCGCAGCCGACCCGACGCCCGGCCTGCACTTCGAGGCCTGCTACTACCAGGGCATCGAGTACTGCATCGCGCAGGGGCTCTATGCCTTCGAGCCCGGCGCGCAGGGGGAGCACAAGATCGCCCGCGGCTTCCTGCCGGTGCGCACGCACTCGCTGCACTGGATCGCCCATGCCGGATTGCGGCGCGCGATCGCCGCCGCCTGCGACCGCGAGCGGCGCTGGCTCGACGATTACGAAACCGCTGTCCGCCAGAACTCGCCCTACGCGGAGCGCGCCGCCGATGCGGATCCCGTGGCTGTCGGCTGATCCGGCGGGCCCTTTCCCGCCGCTCGCGACCGCGCTGCGCCAGCCGGACGGACTGCTCGCGGCTGGTGGCGACCTGTCGCCGACGCGGCTCCTGGCCGCGTACCGCGCCGGGATCTTCCCGTGGTTCGGGCCCGGCGAGCCGATCCTGTGGTGGTCGCCGGATCCCCGCTGCGTGTTCGAGACCCGTTCGATGCACGAGCCGCGCCGCTTGCGGCGCTGGCGGCGCTCGTCCGAACTCGTGCTCGAAGCCGACCGCGACTTCGACGCGGTGGTCGCGGGCTGCGCCGCGCCGCGCGCCGGCGCGGCGGGCACCTGGATCCTGCCGGAGATGCGGGCCGCGTATCTGCGCCTGCACGAGGCCGGGCACGCGCACAGCATCGAGGTCCGCGCGCCGGACGACCGCCTGGTCGGCGGACTCTACGGCGTCGCGATCGGGCGGATGTTCTTCGCCGAATCGATGTTCAGCGCCGAGACCCATGCCTCGAAGCTGGCCCTGCTCGGGCTCGGATGGGCGCTGGCCGAATGGGGCTGGCCGATGATCGACGCCCAGGTGTACTCGACGCACCTGACGACGCTCGGCGCGACGCGGATGTCCCGCGCCGCGTTTGCCGAGGCCGTGTCGCGCCTCGTCGCGCTCGACCCAGGGCCATCGTCGTTCGCCGCCCGCTTCGGACGGCGCCCGGTCGCCCTGCTGGCGCCGCCGACGGACGGCGGGCACGATCCGGGCTAACCTCGGCGACGCCCTCCCCACGTCGTTCCGCCGATGCGCCGTGCCACCGCAAGACTCCTCGCCACTCTCGTCCCGCTGCTGATCGCGGCCTGCGCCTCGACGCCGGCCACCGACGCGGACCGACCCGCCAGGACCTCGATGAACGCGACGATCACCCCATACGGCAACTGGCAGAGCCCGATCCCGGCGTCGAGGCTGGCCGAGGCGGCCGTGTCGATGTCCGACCTCCGCGTCGGCAGCTACGGCCGCGTCTACTGGCGCGAGTCGCGCCCGGCCGAGGGCGGTCGCCAGGTTCTGATGATCCGCGAGCGGGACGGCACGATCCGCCAGCTGACGCCCGAGGGCTTCAACGTCCGCACCCGCGTCCACGAGTACGGCGGCTCGTCGTACACGCTGGTCGATGGCGCGATCGTGTTCGCGAACTTCGCCGACCAGCGCCTGTACTGGCACGCCGAGGGCCGCAACCCGGTCCCGCTGACGCCGCCCGGCTACCGCTATGCCGACTGCCACTTCGACCGCAACCGCAACCGCCTCGTCTGCGTGCGCGAGGACCACACCGACGCAACCAGGGCCGCGAACGGCGAGGAGCGCAACGAGATCGTCGCGTTGCCGCTGCCGGCCTATGGCAGCGAGCCCGGCGAGCCGTCGGCGGGCACGGTCCTGGTCACCGGCTGGGACTTCGTCGCCTACCCGCGCGTCAGCCACGACGGCACGCGCCTTGCCTACATCGCGTGGGCGCACCCGAACATGCCGTGGGATCGGGCGGCCCTGTTCGTGGCCGAGCTCGCGGGCGATGGAATCGGCGCGACCTGGTCGGTCGTCAATGCCGAGGAGCAGTCCGCGCTGGAGCCGGTGTGGTCGGCCGACAACGTGCTGCATTACATCAACGACCTGTCCGGCTGGTGGAACCTCTACCGCTGGGACGGGCGGGAATCGACGCCGGTGTCGCGGATGCCGCGCGAGTTCGGCGGCCCGCTGTGGCAGCACGGCGTGTCGACCTACGTCCTGCCGCCGCCCGGCGGCGTCGTCGCGCGCAGCAGCCTCGCCGGGACCGACCAGCTGATGCTGATCGGCGCGCCCGGGGACGTGACCGTCCTCGATCTGCCGTTCGTGGCCTTCGGCGAACTCCAGTACCTCGAGCCGGAACGCGTGGTCACGATCGCCTCCAGCCGCGACGACGAGCCCGCGCTGATCGCGGTCGACCTGCGCGCCGGATCGTTCGATGTGCTGCACCAGCCGGCCCGAAGCGGCCTCGATCCCGCGTATGTCTCCAAGGGCGAACCGATCGAGTTCCCGACCGCGCCCGGGCCGAACCGCCGACCGCGCACGGCGCACGCCTTCTACTACCCGCCGGCCAATCCGAATCACCGCGGCCCGGACGGCGAGCCGCCGCCGCTGCTCGTGCTGATCCACGGCGGCCCGACCTCGGTCTCGAAGCCGACCTTCTCGCTGCAGCGTCACTTCTGGACCACGCGCGGCTTCGCGCTGGTCGATGTCAACTATGGCGGCTCGACGACCTTCGGCCGCAGCTACCGCCAGCGGCTCAACGGCCAGTGGGGCGTGGTCGACGTGGCCGATGCGGTCGCGGCGGTCGACTACCTCGTATCCACCGGGCGAGCCCGCGCCGACCGGGTCGCGATCCGGGGCGGCAGCGCCGGCGGCTTCACGACGCTCGCGGCGCTCGCGTTCACCGACCGCTTCAAGGCCGGCGCGAACCATTTCGGGGTCTCCGACATCAAGGCCCTGGCCGCGACCAGCCACAAGTTCGAGCGGCTCTACGACGTCTCGCTGGTCGGTCCGCCGGACGAGGCGCTGTACCGGGCGAGGTCGCCGATCCACCACCTCGACGGGTTCCGCGAGCCCCTGATCACGTTCCAGGGCAGCGAGGACCGGATCGTGCCGCCGGAGCAGTCGCGGAGGATCGTCGAGGCGCTGCGCACCCGCGGCGTGCCGGTCGCCTACCTCGAGTTCGAGGGCGAGCAGCACGGTTTCCGCAAGGCCGCCAACATCATCCGCGCCGCCGAAGCCGAGCTCTACTTCTACGGCCGGATCTTCGGCTTCACGCCGGCCGATCCGATCGAGCCGGTGCCGATCGACAACCTGCCCTGAGGGTGGCATCGCGGTCGCTGGCGAGGGACCGGACGCGCCAGCAACACCCGGACGGAAGCCGACCCGCGCGCCGACCAGGGTCGGCGCCACCGCCCTTCGAGGATCCGTGGCGCGCGGCTTGCCGCGCGCTGGATCGCCGAACCTGATGAGCCCTCAATCTCAGTTGGGGGCCACAGAGGTCTTCAATCGCTCAACCTTCGTCCGTGTGACTTCGACACACCGATCCTCGAAAGAGCAGCTTCCGGAGCGGCCTCCGGCCGCCCCGTGCAGGGGGTCGTGCCGACGACCCCCTGCACCCCCGCTCGCGCCGCGCACCGCCGCCGCGCGATCCGTCCGGGGTCGCACGGTGCCCTCGTCGCGGCCGCGCCGGCGGGGCCGGCGCGAACTCGCACATCCGTGTGCTCGAACAAGCGCGCCTTGGACCCCGCCGGCGCCGTGCCGCGACTCGGCGCCGGTGAGCGGCGCCATGTCACTCAACCCGCCATCCATGGCTGGCCGCTTATCGACGTGCGAAGCCTGATCGCGGCTCACTGCAACGACGATCAGCCGAGACTCGCGGCTGATCAGGTCGCCGAATGTCCGCGTTTCCCTGAGCAGCAAGGAGGCGAACGCGGTAAGCCCCCGCCGCGCTTCGTGACGGGCTCCGATCAGAACCGGTACTGCGCGCCCACCGCGACCTGGCGCGGCGCGCCGGGCAGGATGCCGCGCGTGCGATCGACGATGTAGTCGCGATCGAAGAGGTTCTTCACGGTCACGAACGCGCTCCACGGGGTCCCGTCGGGCGACCAGTTGAGTGCCGCGTTCACGACCCCATGGCCCGCGATCCGCCCGACCTGCCCGTCGGCGCGCGGCGCGATCGTGTTGGCGAAGTCGGCCCATTGCCAACCGATCGCCTGCACCTCGACCGAGGCATCCCAAGGTCCGCCGGCCCAGCCCAGGCGCGCGCTGGCCATCGTCCGGGGCGCGTACGGCAGCCGGTTGCCCGGGGCGCTGCCGCCGACCGGAAGGCCCGTCGCGACCGCGACGAAGGCCGATTCCTGGCGCGCGGTCGGCAGCCAGGTCAGCGCCGCGCGCGCATAGGGCCCGCCAGCCGCGCCGAGGTCGCGGCCGTTCCAGTCGAGCGCGAGTTCGGCGCCCACGTAGCGCGCCTCGCCGACCGCCAGCGGCGTGCTGCCGCCGGCGACCGAGCCGACCGCGATCTGGCGATCGAAGTCGTTGGCGAACGCGACCGCTTCGTACGTGGTCCGGCTGCCCAGACGGCCGCGCAGCCCGAACTCGAGATTGCGGCTCCTCTCCGGCTCGAGGTCGACGCTGCCGCCGTCGTTGTCGATCAGGTCCTCGACCCGCGGCGGCGCGAAGCCCTCGTGCCAGCCGGCGAACACGGTCAGGTCCTCGGACAGCGTCCAGTTGACGCCGAGCCCGGGAACCACGGCATCGACGCCCTTCGATCCACCGCGTCCATTCAGGCGGTTGACGCGCTCGTTGTCGATGTCCTCGAACCGCACGATCGGCAGCACCAGCAGGTTGCCGAAGCGGAAGGTGTTGGCGACGTGGGCCGAGAGCGCCCGGGTCTCGCGCCGGTTGTCCTCGACGACGGTGCCGGTCCGTGCCCGAGGGCTCGTGCCGTTGACCTGGAAACGGGTCTGATCCTCGCGATGCCAGCGCAGCGAGGCCTCGAACTCCTGCTCGATGCCGCCGAGGCCGTGGAACACGGAGAGCCGAGGTTCGATGCCTCGCGTGTCGTAGCTGCGGAGGCGGCCCTGCGTCGAGTTGCAGGCATCGACGTCGACCCGCTCGCCGCGCAGCCGCGCGTCGCGGAACGCGGTCCCGCACTGGGTGTCGGTCGTGGTCGAGGACTGGCGCCACCAGTCCCGGTCGAAGCGGTAGGCGTACGCGGAGGTCAGCAGCGTCGCGGGGCCGAACACGATCCGATGGGTGGCCGAGCCCCCGTAGCGGGTGATCTCGAAGGTGTCGTTCCGGAACGGGTTGTAGCGGCGACCGAAGTTCGCGTACTCGGCCGCGGTGAGGCCGCTGTAGGTGACCTGCGAGTCCTCGCCGAGACGACTGGCCTTGAACGTGACCGCGTGGTCCTCGCCGAGGTCGAGCACATACTTCAGGTTCACGTCGTCCTGGCGCAGGCGCTGATTGTCGCGCGCCGCATCCCCGGCCCTGCGCATCAGCTCGAGCGAGAGGCCGGCGCCACCGACCCGCGCGCGCAGCGACGAATAGCCGAGGTTGCCGCCGACGGCCTGAAGATAGCCACCCAGCGCGTCCGGCGGCATCGGCGTCACGTAGTTGATCGCCCCGCCGATCGTCTGCGGACCGAAGCGCAGCATGCCGACGCCCTTCAGCACCTCGATGCGCTCGTAGCGCTCGAGCGGAGCGTGGTAGTAGCTCGCATTGTCGCCGTACGGCGCGTAGCTCGCGGGCAAGCCGTCCTCGAGCAGCAGGACCTTCGTCGACCGCGTCGGATTGAGTCCGCGGATCCCGATGTTCGGGCGCAGCCCGAACCCCTCCTCGTCGCGCACGTGGACGCCGCTCGCGCGACGCAGCGCCTCCGGGACGGTCAGAGTCCGGCTCGACCGCAGTTCGTCGGCCGTGATCACCTGCGCGCTCCCCGGCTGTTCCCGTCGCGCGAGGTCTTCGCCGACGACCTCGACCCTCGGCAGCTCGGGCGGCAGCGGTGCCGACTGCGGCGCCGCGATCGCGCCCGGCGCGAGCATCGCAGCGACGGCGCCGAAGGTGACGAGGATCGGTGTTCGCGACATGGGTGACCCGGACTGAGGACCGAAGGGACGCGAACACTAATGAGAACGATTCGTGTTTGCAATCTTAACTGTGGCTGTCGCTGACCGTCGCCACGCGCGACCCGACCGCGAACCGGCGCATCCTTTCCGGTGCATGAGCCATTTCGCGATCGACCTCCCGGACAGCCTCGTCGCCCGCTTCCAGCGGCGAGAGGTCGCCGCCTTCGAACAGATCTACCGCCGGTTCGAGCGGCCGGCCTACACGCTCGCGAAGCGGCTGCTCGACGATGCCGACGAGGCGCGCGAAGTCCTGCACGATGCGCTGCTCCGTGCCTGGGAGCAGTCCGCGAGCTACCGCGGCGACGCGCCGTTCTGGGGCTGGCTGCGGCAGATCACGGTCAACGAGGCGCTGATGCGCATCCGCCGCCGGCGTGTCGACTACGTCGACGAGGTGCCGGAGCCCGATGCCGCGACCGCCGCGATCGACGGCCTCGCCTTCGACCGCCTCGCGCTCGGGCAGGCGCTGTCGGTCCTCGCGCCCGAGACCCGGGCAATCGTCTGGCTGCACCTGGTCGAGGGCTACGGCCACGACGAGATCGGCCGGATGTTCGACCGCACGCCCAGTTTCTCGAAGAGCCAGCTCTCGCGCGGCCTGCGCCGGCTGCGCGAATCGCTCGCCACCGCGACCCCGGAGACCCACGATGTCCGCCCCGCTGCCGCCCTCTGAATCGATCCGCGCCTGGGCCGCGGCCCTGCGCGACCTGCCGCTCGAGGCGCCCGAACCTTCGGTCTGGCCGACGCTGGCCGAGGCCGCGGCGCGCCCGGCACGCCGATCCGCCGCTCGGCCTCGCTCGCGACTCGCCTGGGCGGCCGCGGCGGCGATCGCGGCACTCGCGGTGTCGGTCCCGTCGCTGATGACCTGGCAGGCCGGCCCCGGCGAAGCGCCATCCGCTCCGGCGCTCGCCGACCGCGACGACGCCGACGCGCGTCTGGTCGCCGACCTCGTGGCGCGCAACCAGTCGCTCGAACGGGCGCTCCGCGACACCGATTCGTCGTGGGCCATCGACGCCGAATACGCGATGGCCGCAACCCAGGTCGAAGACCTGATCGCCGCGATCGACGACCAGCTCGCCGCGATCGACGACGCGCGCAATGCCGAAGTGCTGTGGCGCGTGCGGCTCTCGCTGCTGCAGGAGCTCGCCACGCTCCGCACCGGCGGCGCCGAAAGCCTGATCGCCGGCACCCACGGCGTGATCGCCGTGCCGGCCGACTACGAGATCCAGTGACAACCCGAAGGAGGCAACGATGAAGGCGATTCGAAAGTCCCTGCTCACCACGGCCCTCGCCGCCGCGCTGCTGCCGATCGCGGCCCCGGCCCAGACCGCGAATCCGGCCGCGCCGACCGACCCGCAGGTTCTGGCCGCCAAGCGCGCCGAGCTCGATCTCGCCGAGCGCGAGCTGGCGGCGGCGCGAGAGCGCGTCCGCGAGCTGCGCCGCGAGCTCGGCATTCATGGACCGCGGGCGCATCGCGACGTCCGCATCGTGACCGAGAGCCGGCGTCCGATGATCGGCGTCGTGTTCGGCGACGATGGCAACGGCGTCTACGTGCGTGCGGTCACCCCCGGCAGCGGCGCCGACCAGGGTGGCCTGCGCGCCGGCGACCGGGTGGTCGCGATCAACGGCCGTGCGCTGGCCGAGGCAGCGAAGTCGATGCCGCGCCGCGCGCCGGTCGAGATCGCGCGCGAGCTCGTCGGTCGCCCGAAGGACGGCGAGAGCGTTCGCCTGAGCGTCCTCCGAAACGGCCAGCGCGTCGACGTGACTGCGGTCGCCCAGAAGCGCACCCATCTCGCGTGGTCCGGCCGCGGCGAGATGCCGGCGGCGCTCCGCGAGCGGCTCCAGGGGCTCGATGCGGGATCCGGCATCGACGTCGACCTGCTGGTCGAGCGCGCGCTCGAGCGGGCCGGCGAGGCCCGCGAGCTCGCAGGGCGCCGGGCCCACCTGTTCCATGACGGCGCCCGCGACCTGCGCTTCGCAGCAGTGGGACCCGAACTCGGCAAGGTCCTCGGTGCCAGCGGCGGCGTGCTGATCCTCGAACAGCGCAACGCGCGTTTCGCCCCGCTCGCGGTCGGCGACGTGATCACCAGCATCGGCGGAGAGCGGATCGAGTCGCCGAGCGACGTGATGCGCGCGCTCCGGCGCCATGAGCCCGGGACTGCCGTCAACGTCGAGGTCGTCCGCGAGCGCCAGCGCCAGGTCCTGGTCCTGACCGTGCCCGAGCGTCCGTCGTTCCAGGGCCTCTGGCCCACTCCGCCGGCCGCGCCGCCGGCCCCGCCGCCGCCGTCAGCGCGTCGCCCGCCGAATCCGCCGCTCCCGCCGGTCGGGATCTGACCTTCGTCGCTGCGACCGTCGCCCGCGCGGCCATGCCCGCGCGGGCGACGTCGCGACTTCAGGGTGCCTCTCCGCCCCGGGCCGGTGCAGGACCGACCCGGTGCGCCGACGCCACGCCTCACGCGGCCCTCGCCACCTCGCGGCCGCTGCGGAACGCGCGCACGATCGGCTCGAGTCGGCCGGCATCGATCAGGAAGCCGTCGTGGCCGTGCTCGCTGTCGAGGTCGACCAGCTCGGCATCCGGCAGCGCGGCGGCCAGCTCGCGCTGCTCGTCGGGCACGTAGAGCGCGTCGGTCGGGATCGAGACCACCAGCACCGGCAGCTGGATCCGGCGCAGGACCTCGCGATACGCGCCGCGGCCGCGCGCGAGGTCGTGCGAATCCATCGCCTCGAGCAGGCGCCAGTACGAGAGCGCGTCGAAGCGCGCGACCAGCGACGCGCCGTGGTGCGCCAGCCAGTTGGCGACCGCAGGGGCAGCCGGCCGGGCGGCGCGTTCGCCGAACACGGCGCCACCGGGATGACGGCCAAAGCGCGCGTCGAGCGAACGCGCGCTGCGGTAGGTCAGCATCGCGATCGCGCGTGCCGCGGCGAGCCCGGCATCCGGGTGCGCGTCATCGGCGTAGTCGCCACCGCGAAAGCGCGGATCGGCGGCGAGCGCGTGGCGCTGCGCCTCGCTCCAGCCGATGCACCAGGCCGAATGCCTGCCGGAGGCCGCGATCGTCGCGACCGCCGCGACCCGGCGGTCGAGCAGCGGCCATTCGAGCGCCTGCAGGCCACCCATCGAGCCGCCGATCACGAGCCGGATGCCGCGGATCCCGAGCGCGTCGGCCAGCGCGATCTGGGCGCGGACCTGGTCGCGGATCGTGATCGAGGGGAACCGCAGACCGAGCCGGTGGCCATCCGCACCGCGCGTCGCGGGGCCGGTGCTGCCGTAGCAGCCCCCGAGCGTGTTTGCGCAGACGATGAAGTCGCGCTCGGGGTCGAGCGCGCGACCCGGCCCGAACAGCGGCGCCCACCAGCGGTCGGCATCGGCCGATCCGGTCAGCGCGTGGCACACGATCACCGCGTTGTCGGCCGCCGCGTTCAGGCGACCCCAGGTCCGATAGGCCAGCACGAGCTCGTCGAGCGCCTCCCCCGACTCGAGCGGGAACGCCCGCCCGAGCCGATCGATGCGCGTCTCCGCCGACAGCGCGAAGCCGCTCATGCCGCGACCGCGACCCGTGCCGCCCGCAGCGCGCGATCGAAGTCCTCCTTGATGTCGTCGATGTGCTCGATGCCGACCGACACGCGCACCAGGTCCGGCGTGACGCCGCTCGCGGCCTGCTCCTCGGCCGAGAGCTGCTGATGGGTCGTCGCGGCCGGGTGGATCACCAGCGTCTTGGCGTCGCCGACGTTGGCGAGGTGCGAGGCGAGCCGGACGTGGTCGATGAACTTCTTGGCCGCGTGGTAGCCGCCGCGCACACCGAAGGTCAGCACGCCGCCGAAGCCGTTGCGCAGGTACTTCTTCGCGAGCCGGTGGTAGGGATGCTCCGGCAGGCCCGGATAGTCGACCCACGCGACGTCCGGGTGCTGCGCGAGCCAGCTCGCGAGCGCGAGCGCGTTGTCGGCGTGACGCTGCACCCGGAGCGACAGCGTCTCGAGGCCCTGCAGCAGCAGGAAGGCGTTGAACGGCGCCAGCGAGGGCCCGAGGTCGCGCAGGCCCTCGACCCGGGCGCGGATCGCGAACGCGATGTTGCCGAACGGCCCGTTCGGCCCGAACACCTCCCAGAACTTGAGTCCGTGGTAGCCGGGCGCCGGCTCGGTGAACAGCGGGAAGCGGCCGTTGCCCCAGTCGAAGTTGCCGGCATCGACGATCACGCCCCCGATCGCGGTGCCGTGCCCGCCGATCCACTTGGTCGCCGACGCGACCACGATGTTCGCGCCGTGGTCGATCGGCCGCGCGAGGTAGCCGGCCGCGCCGAAGGTGTTGTCGACGACCAGCGGCACGCCGGCCTCCTCGGCGACGCGCGCCAGCGACTCGAAGTCCGGCACGTTGAAGCGCGGATTGCCGATCGTCTCGACGTAGAGCGCCTTGGTCTTCGGCCCGATCGCACGCCGGAAGCCGTCGACCTTGTCGCCGTCGACGAACTTCACGCCGATGCCGAGCCGCGGCAGCGTGACCTTGAACTGGTTGTAGGTGCCGCCGTAGAGGAAGCTGGTCGAGACGATCTCGTCGCCGGCCTGCGCGATCGTCGACAGCGCGATGAACTGCGCCGCCTGGCCGGAGCTGGTCGCGACCGCGGCGACCCCGCCCTCGAGCGCGGCGATCCGCTTCTCGAAGACGTCGGTGGTCGGATTCATGATCCGGGTGTAGATGTTGCCGAACTCCTGGAGCGCGAACAGCCGCGCGCCGTGCTCGGCGTCGTTGAACGTGTAGCTGGTGGTCTGGTAGATCGGGACCGCGCGGGCGTTGGTGCCCGGCGCCGGCTCCTGGCCGGCGTGGACCTGCAGGGTCTCGAAACGGTACGGACGCTTCTCGGTGCTCGACATCGTGGCTCTCCTCGGGGGGTGGTCCCGTGGGCCGCGTCGGCGAGATCCGGAAACGAGGACATCCGCGTCAGGCTCTCGCCGTCGCGGATTCCGGGGGGTCTAGGGGGACTTGCGGGTGCTGCGGTGCTGCTAGACGTGCCGTTCTCCGCGCGCGGGCGCGCACATGCACATGCGGCAGCACATGCAGGCGGGACGGGCGGCGGCGGCGAGGGATCGTTGCATCGCGATGCAAAGATGGAGCAGGCTCCCCGGCCTTGTCAAGCGCTTTCTTGCGCGCCCCCGGTCGTCGGGGCCTCGCGGGGAGCTGCTCCGGCCCCTTTCTGCGACACTGCCCGCCCTCGCGATGGAAGCCCTCGATGCAGACCCTGCTGATCGCGACCGGCGTGGTCGCCCTCGCCGAGCTCGGCGACAAGACCCAGCTGCTCTCGCTGGTCCTGGCGGCCCGTTACCGGCAGGCCTGGCCGATCGTGCTCGGCATCCTGGTCGCGACGCTCGCGAACCACGCGGTGGCCGCGTGGGCCGGCGCGTGGATCGCCGCGCAGCTGCCCGAAGGACTCCTCAGGTGGCTGCTGGCCGCATCCTTCCTTGCGGTCGCGCTGTGGGCGCTCAAGCCGGACACGATCAGCGAGGGCGAGGCGCAGACCGCGTCGAAGTACGGGGCCTTCGTCGCGACCACGATCGCGTTCTTCCTCGCCGAGATCGGCGACAAGACCCAGGTCGCCACGGTGGTGCTCGCCGCCAAGTACGCGCCGCTCTGGGAAGTGGTCGTCGGCACCACGCTCGGCATGATGCTCGCGAACGTGCCGGTGGTGTTCCTCGGCGCGCGCTTCGCGCACCGGATTCCGCTCCAGGCCGCGCGGATCACCGCGGCGCTGGTGTTCGCGGCCCTCGCGGTCGCGGTCCTGCTGCGCTGAGGCCGATCATCGGCGGGAGAGATCGATGAGCCGCAGAGGACCGATCCTGCTGGCACTGGCGATCGGGAGGCGACGGGAACGAGCCGGACCGGCCGGCGTGGCTGAAGGCCGCGCCGGTCGATCGATCCACCCTGCCGCGGATCACGCCGGAGCAGGCGGAGGAAGCGCAGACGCTCGCGACGACCTGGATCGACGAGCGCCGCCGCCATCGCGAGGCACGCCAGGCCGCGATGGCGCGTGCCGGCATCTCCGAGGCCGAGCGCCTGGAAGACCCGTGCCTTAACTGAGCGACGGGCCGAGGGGCGCTGCTAACCTCGCGCCCTTTCGCGCCACGGGCCCGGCGGCCCGTCCATCGGGGGAATCGACGATGCAGGGACTCGGGGAACAGATCGGCGACGTGCTGTTCGGCTTCTTCGGGCTCGCGTGCCTGGTCGCGCTGACCTGGCTGTTCTCGAACGCGAAGGGCCGCGTCGACTGGAAGCTGGTCGCGACCGGCATCGCGCTCCAGATCGGCTTCGCGATGCTGGTGCTGCTGGTCCCGGGCGGGCGCGAGGTGTTCGGCTTCCTCGCCAAGCTGTTCGTGCGGGTGCTCGAGTTCACGAAGGACGGCTCGGGCTTCGTGTTCGGGCCGCTGATCAACGCCGCGACGCCCGAGGGCGAGCCGACGCCGTGGGGCTTCGTGCTCGCGTTCCAGGTCCTGCCGACGATCATCTTCTTCGCCGCGCTGATGGGCGCGCTCTACCACCTCGGCGTGATGCAGGCGATCGTCCGCGGCATCGCGTGGGGCATCACCCGGGTCATGAACGTCTCCGGTGCCGAGACCACCAGCGTGACCGCGAGCATCTTCGTCGGCCAGACCGAGGCGCCGCTGACCGTCAAGCCGTACATCGCGCGGATGACCGAATCGGAACTCCTGACGATGATGATCGGCGGCATGGCGCACATCGCCGGTGGCGTGCTCGCGGCCTACGTGCTGATGCTGGGCGGCGGCGACCAGTCGCAGATGGAGTTCTTCGCCAAGCACCTGCTGACGGCCAGCATCATGGCCGCACCGGCGACGCTGGTGATCGCGAAGATCCTGATCCCCGAGACCGGCGAGCCGCTGACCCGGGGCACGGTCAGGATCAACGTCGAGAAGCACACCGTCAACGTGATCGACGGCGCCGCGACCGGCGCCGCCGACGGCGTGCGCCTCGCGCTCAACGTCGGCGGCATGCTGATCGCGTTCATCGCGCTGATCGCGATGCTGAACGCGCCGCTGGCCTGGCTCGGCGGACTCGAGTGGTTCGGCTCGGGCTGGTCGATCAACCAGGCGCTGACGACGAATCCCGAAGCCCCGGTCGTGCTGAGCCTGCAGGTGATCCTCGGCTACCTGCTGAAGCCGATCGCGTGGGTGATCGGCGTGCCGTGGTCCGAGGCCGACGTCGTCGGCAGCCTGATCGGCGTCAAGATCGTGCTCAACGAGTTCGTCGCCTACCTCGAACTGGCGAAGGTCCAGGAGCAGCTCTCGCCGCACTCGGTGCTGATCGCGACCTACGCGCTGTGCGGATTCGCGAACTTCGCGTCGATCGCGATCCAGATCGGCGGCATCGGCGGCCTGGCGCCCGAGCGCCGCTCGGACCTCGCGCGCTTTGGCCTCCGCGCCGTGCTCGGCGGTTCGATCGCGACGATGATGACCGCGACCATCGCCGGCGTGCTGTCGAAGCTCGGCGGGATCGGCTGACCGCAGCGACGATGGCCGCGCCGCCGCGCATCATCGTCGTCGGCTCCTACGTCCAGGACCACTGCTGGACCTGCGACACCTTCCCGCTGACCGGCGAGACGCGGATCGGCACCTTCTCGACCGGACCCGGCGGCAAGGGATTCAACCAGGCCGTCGCCTGCCACCGGCAGGGGGTGCCGACGCGCTTCCTCGGCGCGATCGGGCGTGACGCGCTGGCGGCGACCGCGCGGCGTTTCAGCGAGGAGATCGGCCTGCCCGCGGACTTCGAGGAATGCCCGGACAGCGCCACGGCCGCCTCGAGCATCGTGGTCGACGCGCGCGGCGACAACCGCATCGTCGTCGCGCTCGGCGCCAACGCGCTGCTGTCGGCCGCCTTCGTCCGCTCGCGCGCGGCCCACTTCCGCGACGCCCGCGTCGTCGTGACCCAGCTCGAGAACCGCATCGAGGCGAGCCACGCCGCGCTGACGATGGCGCGCGAGGCCGGCGCGATCGCGCTGCTGAATCCCGCGCCGCGGAACCCGGATGCGCCGGCCGACCTGATCCGCCTCGCCGATCTCACCACCCCGAACGAGACCGAGTTCGCGTGGCTGATCGAGCAACTGCTCGGCGATGCGGCCGCCGCGCGGGACGCCCTCGACGCCGCCGCGCTGCCCGATGACGAGCTCCTCGCCCTGTGCGCCCGGCTCGGACTGCCGACGGTGATCGTGACCCTTGGCGCGGCCGGTGCCTTCGTCGCGCATCGTGACGCCGACGCGCAGGCGCGCTGGCGTGACGACGCGCGGGCCTATCGGGTCGCGCCCGAGCCGGTCGCGGCGATCGACACCACCGGCGCCGGCGACGCCTTCAGCGGCGGGCTCGCCGCGGCGCTGGTGTTCGGCGCTGGGCGCCCGCTGCGCGAGGCCGTGATCCACGCGAACCGCGTCGCCGCGCTCTCGACCGAGACCCGCGGCACCGCGCCGGCGATGCCGACCCGTGAGGCCGTCGCCGCGCGCTTCGGCGGGCGCTGATCGCGGACCGGTTCGTCCGGCGGCCACCGGGACCGAGCTGCATCGGCATCGCGAGCTGTGCTCGCTCCTACGACGGAAATCCAGTTTCCCCGTAGGAGCGACCAACGGTCGCGATCCGCAGGGCAGGCGGCGATCGCCGCAGCGCTGAATCGCAACACGTCGTAGGAGCGACCGAAGGTCGCGACCTGCGCGGAGGCCGGTTCCCGTCCGGGCGGCGAATCGCACCGAGGCCACCGCTGCCACGGCGCGCCGGTCGTGATTCAATCGGGGGCTTCGGAGGGGATCTCGGATGGCATCGATCCGAAGCGCGGACGTGCTGGTCGCAGGCGGCGGGCTCGCGGGCATCGTCACCGCGCTCGAGGCGCTGCGCGCGGGGCTCTCGGTGATCGTCGTCGATCGCGACCGTGAGGACCGCTTCGGCGGCCTCGCGCGCTGGGCGTTCGGCGGCATGGCGCTGGTCGGCACGCCGCTGCAGGCGCGGATGAGGATTCCCGACACCCCCGAGGTCGCGCTGCGCGACTGGCTGCGCTTCGGCGAGCTCGATCCCGCCGACGCCTGGTCCGTGGCGTGGGCCCGGCACTACGTCGAACGCTCGCGGCCGGAGGTCCACGACTGGCTGCTCGGCGAGGGCCTGCGCTTCCTGCCGGCGGTCAACTGGGTCGAGCGCGGGCGCTACGGCGACGGCAACTCGCTGCCGCGCTACCACATCGTCCAGGGCACCGCGCGCGAGCTGGTGCTGCGCCTCGGCGACGCGATGCGTCGCGCGGGCGCCGACGGCCGGCTGGCCGTACTGCATCGCCACCGGATCGTCGGCCTCGACCGCGCGGGCGCGCGGGTGTCCGGCGCGCTCGCGATCGACGAGGCCACCGGCGGAGAGATCCGGTTGCGGGCCGACGCCGTGGTGCTGGCGATGGGCGGGCTCAACGGCGGACACGACGAGGTCCGGCGCAACTGGCCGCGCGACCGGCCGATGCCGGCGCGGATGCTGAACGGCGCGCACCCGTTCGCCGACGGTCGGCTGCACCGGCACGTCGCCGCGACGTTCGGCGCAGTGATCGTCAACCCGGGAGAGATGTGGAACTACGCGGCCGGCTTCCCGCATCCATTCCCGCACTTCGACGGCCACGGGCTGTCGACGATCCCGTGCAAGTCGGCGCTCTGGCTCGACCACCGCGGCGAGCGGATCGGGCCGGAGCCGCTGGTCACCGGCTTCGACACCCACTGGCTGTGCCAGCGCGTCGCCGCGCAGGAGAAGCCGTGGACCTGGCATCTCCTGAACCGCCGCATCGCGCGGCGCGAGTTCGCGATCTCGGGCGCCGAGCACAATCCGCGCATCCGCGACCGGCAGTTCATCCGCTTCGTGCTCGAGACCGTGTTCGGCAGCGACCGCCTGTGGCGGCAGATGCAGCGCGAGAGTCCCGATGTCCTGGTCGACGACACGCTCGCCGGCCTCGCGGCGAAGATGAACGCGCTGACCGCGACTCACGACGTCGATCCGGCGCGGCTCGCGCGGACCGTCGCCGACTTCGACGCCCAGTTCGCGGCCGGGCCGGCGCTGACCAACGACGACCAGATCCGGCGCATCGCGCACGCGCGGCAGTGGCGGCCGGACCGCCTGCGGACCTGCGCGCCGAAGCCGTTGAGCGCGCCCGGGGCCGGTCCCTTCATCGCGATCCGGATGCAGCTGATCACGCGCAAGAGCCTCGGTGGCCTGCGCACCGATCTCGCCAGCCGCGTGCTGGATGCGCGCGGCGAGCCGATCCCCGGCCTGTACTGCGTCGGCGAGGCGGCCGGCTTCGGCGGCGGCGGCTCGAACGGCAGGCGCTCGCTCGAAGGCACCTTCCTGCCGGGCTGCATCCTGACCGCGCGCGCCGCGGCGCGGTCGCTGCGTGGCCGGGCGGGACGGAGCCCCGAATGATCGCGCGCTGCCCCGCCACCTGCGACGACTACCGCGCGCTCGCCCGCCGACGGCTGCCGCGGTTCCTGTTCGACTACGTCGACGGCGGCGCCGGCGACGAGCGCACGATGGCGGCCAACGTCGAGGCGTGGGCGCGGCTCGGCCTGCGCCAGCGGGTGATGATGAATGTCGATGGGGTCGCGACCGCGACCACGCTGGCCGGGGACGCGGCCAGCTTCCCGGTCGCGCTCGCCCCGGTCGGGCTGGTCGGCATGATGGCGCGGCGCGGCGAGGCGCAGGCCGCGCGAGCGGCCGAGGCGGTCGGGATCCCGTTCACGCTGTCGACGGTCGGCATCTGCGGCCTCGAGGAAGTCGCCGCCGCGAGCCCGGGGCGGCTGTACTGGTTCCAGCTCTACATGCTGCGCGATCGCGGCCTCGTCGCCGCGATGCTCGAGCGCGCATGGGCCGCGGGCGTCCGTACCATCGTGTTCACCGTGGACCTGCCGCTGCCCGGCATGCGGCATCGCGACACCCGCAACGGGCTCGGGCAGGCTGGCCTGCGGCCGAAGCTGCTGCGGCTCGTGCAGGTGCTGTCGCGTCCGCACTGGGTCGTGGACGTCGGGATCCGCGGCAAGCCGCACAGCTTCGGCAGCCTCGGTCCGCTGGTGCCGGCCGCGCGCGCGCTCGACGACTTCCGGGCCTGGGTCGACGCGCAGTTCGACCCGACCGTCACCTGGTCCGACATCGGCTGGGTGCGCGAGCGCTGGCGCGGCAAGCTGCTGCTGAAGGGCGTGCTCGATCCGGACGACGCCATCGCCGCGGTGTCGGCGGGCGCCGACGCACTGGTGGTCTCGAACCACGGCGGACGCCAGCTCGATGGCGCCTCCGCGACCGCGCAGGTCCTGCCAAGGATCGTCGCGCGCGTCGGCGAGCGCGCCGAGGTGCTGGTCGACGGCGGCATCCGCAGTGGCATCGACGTGTTCCGCGCGCTCGCGCTCGGCGCCCGCGGCGTGCTCGTCGGGCGGCCGTGGGTCTACGCGCTGGCCGGCGACGGCGAGCGCGGCGTACGCGCGCTGCTCGCGACCTGGCACGACGAGCTGCGCCGCACGATGACGCTGGCCGGCGTCACCCGGGTCGGCGACATCGGCCCCCAGCATCTCGCCCGCGACTGATGCCCACGATCCTCCGACGATCCGCAAGGAGTTCCCGATGCCGAACGGCGCCCAGGCCCTGATCCAGACCCTCGCCGACGCCGGCATCGAGGTCTGCTTCACCAACCCCGGCACCAGCGAGATGCACTTCGTCGCCGCGCTCGACGACGAGCCGCGCATGCGCGCGGTGCTGACGCTGTTCGAAGGCGTCGCGACCGGCGCCGCCGACGGCTACGCGCGGATGGCCGGGAAGCCGGCGGCGACGCTGCTGCACCTCGGCTGCGGCCTCGGCAACGGCCTTGCGAACCTGCACAACGCGCGCAAGGGCAAGGTGCCGATCGTCAACATCGTCGGCGACCACGCGACCTACCACGTGCCGCTCGACGCGCAGCTCCAGTCCGACATCGAGACGGTCGCGCGGAACGTCTCACCCGGCTTCGTCCGCACCTCGCAGCGGACCGCGGACCTCGCGCGCGACGCGGTCGACGCGATCGCCGCCGCGATCGGACCGCCCGGCCAGGTCGCGACGCTGATCCTGCCGGCCGACGTGTCTTGGGGCGACGGCGGCGTGCCCTGCCCGCCACCGGCGCCGCCGGCGCCGAAGCCGGTCGACGCCGCGCGGATC
>PVBP01000028.1 GCA_002995625.1 Lysobacteraceae bacterium
ATGACGGACCAGATCCAAGTCGCTTGCGATCGTTCGCTGCCTGACGTGGCAGGAGACGATGGCCGTGCCCCCTATGAGGCACCACGCCTTCAGGACCTCGGGGACCTTCGCGACGTGACGCTTGGGGTGTCCCGCGGAGCGTTGGAAAGCGGCTCTGTCCGGACGTTCCGTCGCTGATCCCGAAGGCCTCATGCGAGCGATCGGGGCGCCTGAGGGCGCCCCGATCGTTTCCGCAACCCCCCCGAGGCGCTGCGGTGCATGCGGGCATCCGGACGTTTCTCGACCTCTCGGGATCGCTCCCATGCCTTCCCGGCGCCGCTTGGCAAGCATAGATGCCGGTCAGTGGCACGGCTGCTTCGGATCGGGCGCGACGTGTCGTCGCTGCCGTGAAGGGCAGTTGCGGTCGGTAGCGCCCGAGGTCGCAGCCTGATGGCCGTGCTCCTTGCCCAGTTCATCGTCCGGGACGGAGCCGCCGCGCAGTCCGCATGGCGGGCCATGCGCGCGCGTGCGCAGGCTCGAGCCTGCGATGGCGGCGACGAGCGCTGTGGACCTGGTTGGCGCGCCTGGGCCGGGCGGACGCTCCCCCACGAGCCCGCACCGCTGGTCGACCTCGACGCGGGCGCTCTTGGGCGCGGCACGACGCTACTTCTGGACCGCGCGATCGGCGATCATGATCCAACCGATCGCGCTCGCGGTGACTGGACGGCGGGACAGCTTCTCGATGGCACCGCGTCCGCGTCGATCCGCATCGATGCGGCCGGCCGCCTCGTCGAACTCGCACGCGACGTCATGGGTCAGCGGGCGCTGGTGTGGGCGCGAACACCCGCGGCGCTCGTCGTGGCTTCGGGAGAAGACATCCTGCTTGCCGATCCGGCGGTCGCTCGTGACTTCGACCTCGACTGGTTCGCGGCGCTCTTGGCGGGCGTCTCGCCGGGGGACGATTCGTCCGCATACCGGGCGATACGGACCTTGCCGACGGGCTCCCGCGCGAACTTCGTCGACGGGAAGCCCGTGATGCAGCGCGAGGCCCTCGCGCCTGATGCGAGCGTGGCCGAGATGACCGATGCCGAGGTCCTCGAGCGCTTCGGCGCCCTCGTCGATCGGGCCGTTCAGCGATCCCTCCGCGGCGTGGCTCGGCCGGCTATCTCGCTGAGCGGCGGGCTTGACTCGGTGCTTGTCGCCGAGTCGACGGCACGGCAATGGCGCCGCGGCGCGCGACCGCTGGCGGTGGCCTTCGGCTTCGATCGCTGGCCCGGGATCGACGAACGCAGCATAGCGAACGCCGTCGCCACGCACTTGGACTTCGAGTTCCGCGCCTTTGCCGCGGACGACCTCGTCCCGATGCGCGCCGGCCTTGACCGGCCAGTGTGCCCGGACACGCCGTATGCGACGCCCTATCGCGAGATCAAGGAGGCCGCCTACCGACTGGTGGCCGCCTCGGGCTGCGATGCGCTGCTTAGCGGCAACTTCGGAGACCATCTCTATGCGCATCCGGCGCGCTGGCTCGTGGACGCCGTGCGCCACGGGCGCCTTGATCTGGTCCGGTCGGCGTGGGCGGCCGGCGGTTTCGATGGCGCCTTGCTTGATCCCGGTGTGCGCATCCTTGCGCGGCCGTGGCTTCTGCGATGGCCGCGACCTCCGCGCGGATTGACGAGGCTTGCGGCTCCATGGCGGGAGCGCCTGGGCGAAGTCTGGCGTCGTGGTTTCGCCGCTCACGCGGGATGGCCGCGGCCGACCCAGGCCATGCTCTGCTTCGATGCGGCGGCGGCCTTCGACGCCCATGGCGAAGACTGGTTCGCCGCTCGTCATCGCCTGGCGTTCCGACAGCCGTTGCGCGATCCGGACCTGACTCGCTTCATGCTTTCGTTGCCGGCTTTCCAGTCGACCAGGGGTGCGACTGGCAAGTGGTTGGCCCGGGCCTGGCTGCGCGGCCGATTGCCCGATGCCGTCGTGGACCGGCCGAAGGGCGGCGACCTCACGCCGTTCGCAGAGGCGGCCGACCGCACGGAGCGCCCGAACCTCCTCTCGCGGGCGGCAGAGGCCCGTTCGTTGCTGGAGCCGATGCTCTCGAACGCGGCGCGGTGCGAGCTCGATGATGGCGATCGCCCTTGGCTGCTGGCCTGCGTCGCGGCGTGGCTCATCGCGGCCGGCCATCGCGACAGCACCTGCAGTGGGCGCCGCCGGTGGTGAGAGGGGGCAACCGGCAAGCGGATCCCGCTGCATGCGGGCCGTGGCGCGGGCGGTGGATCACATCTCGGGCCTCAAGCCGGCTAAGCTTACGAGTGAGAACGCGATCACACTCCGGGGGTACGCGATGACTGATCAGCAACCGGGAGCCCCGTTGCGGGCCCTGGAAGACATGGAGTCGAGGCCCGCGGTGGTCTTGCCGCCCTTGGCGCGGATGCCCTATGCGGCTCCCCGTTTGGTCACGATCGGCGATCTCCGGGACCTGACGCTCGGCGGTTCGGTGGGCCGCGCGGACTCCGGCGCGCCGTCGCGCCAGGCACGGGTTGGGGGGATCTGAGCATGACTAGAGTGAATGGCAAGCGGGGCGCGGTGGCGCAGTTCGAGTCTGTGCGCTTGGGCTCGTTCTGGCGACGGCTCCTTTCGTCGCTTGGTCGTGCGTTGCACGCGGGATCAGTCGCCATGACGCTGGGCGTGTCGCCGATGGTGCTGGCGGTTCCCGGAGAGGACGGCGACATCTCGACGGGTGGCGGCGGTGGCACCCAGACGATCACGCTGAACAGCTACGCGCCGCTCGGCGGGACGGTTCTGGCCGGGGCGACGGCACTGCCAATCGGCGCCACCGGCGTTGCCAGTCTCACCTTGCCCGCTTGCCCGGGCGGCGGCTGGTCGTGCACTGGCCCGACGTCGGGCAATGGCATGGGCAGCGCCCTTGGGGTCGGTGATCTGCTGATGATCTATCAGCCGCAGGACACCAATGCGTCGTCGACCGTGATCGACACCAGCGACACCTCTGCATTCGGTTCGGTTCTCGACAACTCGACCACTGCGCACCAGGGCGGTCTTTACGAATTTGTCTATGTCCAGTCGATCACGGGGTCCGGTGCAAGCCAGGTGGTCAACATCGCGACCACGGCTAACGGGTCAAGCTGTGCTGGCCTGGTGAACGGCTACGACGCCAACGCCATGGTCATCCGCGTCCCACAGCTTCGCAGCCTGACGATCGGCAACAACAACCGCCAAGTGGTTGCCCCCGCATGGAACGGCAGCATCGGCGGGGTCATCGTCCTGGCGGTTGAGCGGCGCGACGCCGATACTGGAGCGAGCAACGGCGTCTTGGCCTTCAATGGTGCCAATGCGAACAGTTTTTTCTCGGTGACGGGTGGTGGCTTCCGCGGTGGCGCACTCGACAACGAGACCCGCGATGCCGGTGTCGGTTACGTCGGTTTTCGCAGTGCCGATTGCCGTGACGGGGCTCGAAAGGGCGAGAGCATCTTCGGATGGTCGGGGAGTACCAACACAGGCACCGGGTGCTCCGGCAACAACCCGAGCGGTCTGCACGGGGCAGATCGTGCCTTTGGTCGCGGCGCGATCGCCAATGGCGGTGGCGGCGGCAACGCGCACAACGCTGGTGGCGGAGGTGGAGCCAACGGGGGCCTGCTGGCCTCATGGAACGGCGGTGGCAACCCGCCTGCCAACGGCCCTCCTGGCACGACCAGCTATCTCAATCGTTGGGCCCGCGAACTTGACGGCGTCTCTGTCATCTCGGCGGCGGGTGGCCCGCTTGCCGTGACTGCCGTATCGCCCTCGGTGGTGCTGAACTCGAGCTCCGGTGGCGGTCGCGGCGGCTATTCGTTTTCGTTTCAGGACTCCAACGCGACGCGCAATCCCGCTACCGCGGGCCCGCAGTACGGACCGAACGGTAGCCCGGACTTCTGCGGGACGGGCAACAGCGCCACATCGTGGGATAACGACTGCCGGCGTAACGTCGGCGGTCTTGGGGGGCGCCCGCTTGAGCGCGGCACGGACGGGGTCCAGCGCCTGTATTTCGGCGGAGGTGGCGGTGCGGGCGATGGCAACAACGGCGCTGCGGGTGCAGGTGGAGCCGGTGGCGGGCTGATTTTCGTGAAGGCTTACCAGATCACTGCGGCTCAAGCGCAGACGCGCTTCATCGCCAATGGCGCGGCCGGTGCGGATACGGTGAGCGGACACAACGACGGTCCGGGCGGCGGCGGCGGCGGCGGCACGATCGTGGTGATGAGCAGCCTTGCCGTGCCGGCCAACCTCGGGATGACGGCAAACGGCGGGAGTGGTGGCAGTCAGTTGATCACCAACATCGAGAGCGAAGGTCCCGGCGGCGGCGGCGGCGGCGGCGTTGTGTTGGTGCGCGGATTGAGCGGTTCGGGATCCAGCACGCTGGTGGGAGGGGTAAACGGCACCACGAGCTCGCTGGCTCTGAACCGGCCGGATTTCGGTCCATTCCCGCCCAACGGTGCCACCGCTGGCGGCGTGGGGACGAGTGCCCTAGGCCCCTCGCGCGGTGCGCCGATGTTCCAATGCGTCACTGGCGGGTGCACGATCGATGGTTGCTTCCCGACGCCGGTGACGGGCGCGTGGTTCGAGTCGGAGCGGCATGGACGGACCTTGCAGGTTCGGTTTGCGACGGCGGCGGAGGTTGGCAATGCCGGCTTCTGGATTGAGGGCGCGTCGACGGTGGACGGGTCTCGTCGGGAGAAGGTGTCGGGGTTCGTGCCGGCGCAGGGGGATGATCCGTCGAGTCCGCGGTTCTACGAGGTGGCGTTCCCGGATCCTGGCGCGACGCACTTGTGGCTGGTGGATCTGGATGCGCGGGGTCGTGCGACGCGGCGGGGTCCGTATGCGGTGGGCCAGAGTTATGGCGCGCGACCGGACACGCGGCAGTACGACTGGACGCAGGCGATGCGGGACGTGACGCGCAACCGCGCGCCGGCGTCGTCGGATGCGGCGTACCTGACGGTGTCGACGGCCGGGATGCACCGGGTGACGCATGAGTCGCTGGTGGCGGCGGGCGTGAACTTGGCTGGTGTGCCGGCGGGCGAGATTGCGCTTTGGTCGCGGTCGGGTCCGGTGGCGCGTGCGGTGCGCGGTCCGGCGGTGTTTGGTCCGGGCAGCGTGGTGGAGTTCTTTGGCGATCCGAGCCCGGATCTGTGGAGCCGGACGGAGCGGTATGTGCTGGCGCGGGCGACGGATCCGAACCAGGTTCGCGGGATCCCGGTGTCGGTGGCGGACTGGGGTGGTGCGCAGGGGACGAGCCTTGCGACGGCGCGTGCCGAGCACGTGCCGCCGCGGTGGTTCTACGAGCCGGCGTCGCCGAGCGGGAGTCCGTGGTACCAGTACGAGCTGACGGCGACCTCGGGTCCTGTGAGTCAGGACATGATGATTTCGGTGTCGCACCCGGCCGGTTCGGCGGGCACGCTGACGGTGCGGCTGTGGGGCGGCATCGACCTTGAGGGCCCGGTGCCGGATCACTCGGTGCGGATCCTGTTCAACGGGGTCGAGGTGGCGAGCCGGCAGTTCGATGGCATCACGCCGCAGGTGTTCGAGGTGCCGGTGACGAACGTGGTGGCCGGGACGAACGTGGTGCGGGTGGTGGTGCCGTTCGACACGGGTCTTGAGGTCGACCAGGTCGTGATTGACGGGGCGGAGTTGGCGTATCGGACGAGTGCCGAGGTGAGGGGCGGGAAGTTCCAGTCGTCCGGCGTTACGGCGGTGACGACGTTGGAGGAGCGGATCTTCGCGGACGGCATCAGTGATGTCGTGCCGGACTGCATTCCGATCGTTCCGACCGAGATCAACACGCCCGGCTGCATTCCGGTCAACTTCGAGCGGACGCAGGTGTCGGTTGCGGGCCGGACGGCGTCGCAGTCGATCTGGGTGGTGGGCGCGGGTTCGGTGCGTGAGCTGTTGGCGTCGCCGATCTCGGGTCTGTCGGGTGATCTGGCGGACAGCCCGGGCAGCACGCTGATCGTGGCCGATCGCGGCAGTTTGCCGCAGCCTGCGATCGAGGCGGCGCCGATGCTGGCGGGCTTGCCGACGGGTTCGGCCGAGTACGTGGTGATCACGCACGCGGCCTTTGCCGACGTGTTGGCGCCGCTGGTGGCGCATCGCCAGGGCCAGGGACTGACGACGGCGCTGGTCGACGTCGAGCAGCTGTATCGGCGTTACACGGCGGGCAATGCGCATCCGGATGCGATCCGGGCCTTCATGCGCGAGCATGCGCAGTCGCTGGGGATGCGGTTCCTGGTGCTGGCGGGCGGGGCGAACTACAACTCGGTGGGTCTGTTGCCGGCGGGGACGTCGACGCTGTCGCATATCCCGACGCCGTACGTGCCGGTGAACCAGCTGGTGAACTTCGCGCCCGGGGATGCGCTGTATGGCGACGTGACGGGTGACTACGTGGCCGAGGTGGCGGTGGGTCGTCTGCCGGTGCGGACGGTGGCGGAGGCGAGCGAGGCGGTGCGGAAGATCCTGGCCTACGAGGCGCAGCCGGCGACGAACCGGGTCCTGCTGGCGTCGGGTGCCAAGGACATCGAGCTGGACTTGGATTTCCGCGCGGCCACGACGAGCTTTGCGTCGACACTGTCGCCGACGTGGGCGCAGACGCGGGTCGATGTGGACACGCTGGGCGCTGCGGCGGCGCGCACGGCGCTGATCGATGGGTTGAACTTCGGCCAGAGCCTGATCAGCTACACGGGCCACTCGGGTCCGATCCAGTGGGATGGCAACGACGGGGCTCCGACGTTGCTGACGGCCTCGCAGGTGTCGGCGCTGCCGGCGAGTGCGAACCAGCCGTTCCTGCTGCAGTTCGGGTGCTGGACGACGTACTTCCTGTCGCCGCAGACCCTGACGATGGGCAATGCGTGGATGCTGACGCCGAACGCGGGTGCGTCGGGCGTGTTCGGCTCGACGGTGCTGCTGGACCAGGTGAACCACGATGCGATGGCGGCGGCGATCGGGCCGCGGTTGCAGTCCGGTGTGCGTCTGGGCGAGGCGCTGGAGGCGGCGCGTCGGGAGCTGGCGGTGGAGATGCCGCTGCACGGTGGCTCGGAGGTGCTGGCGGGGATCACCTTGCTGGGTGATCCGGCGATGCCGTTGCGCTGAGGGCGGGCCTTGCGCCGATGACCAACGGGGCGCCCACGGGCGCCCCGTTCGTTTGGGGCTTCGAGATCGATGCCCGCTTGCATGCCCGAGCGGCTCTGGCGTAAGGTGCAGGACGCACGTCGCACTTGTCTCGCAAGCTGTTGATTGGTGGAGATCAGGGACAGTCCGCAGGATGGCTGGCCGGATCCAGGGGGTTGCATGTCGTTCGTGCTCGGTGCTGCCTGCTGCATTGCAGCGATGCTCGCCCTGCTGCCGCTGGCGCGACGCCTCGGCTGGTACGACCATCCGGATGCCGGTCGCAAGGACCACGCCGAGCCGACGCCTTTCGTCGGCGGGATCGCGGTCGCGGCAGGGTCGCTGGCCGCCATCGCCTTGCTCGGGCTGAATGGCGGGGACATGCGCGCGCTCGTGGCCCTCGGCGTCGCGGGCCTCCTGATGCTGGCGACCGGCCTGCACGACGACCTTCGCGATTCCAGCTGGCGCTGGCGCATCGCCGCCCAGGTGCTGGCCGCGCTGGTCCTCGTCTACGGCGGCGGGCTGGCAGTGAACCACGTCGGCACCGTGTTCGGGCATCCAATCACCTCGCTCGGCTGGCTCAGCGTGCCCTTCACCGTGTTCATGGTGGTGGCGCTGATCAACGCGCTGAACATGGCCGATGGCGTGGACGGGCTCACCGGGACCGTGGTCCTCGTCGGACTCGCGATGTTCGCGGCCGCGGCCCTCTACGCGGGCGATCCGGCGCTGTTCGCGGTGCTCGCTGCGGTGGCGGGGGCCGTGTTGGGCTTCCTCGCATTCAACCTGCGCCGGCCGGGCTTGCTGCGGGCGAGGGTCTTCCTTGGCAATGGAGGCAGCGCGCTGCTGGGCCTCGTGATCGCATGGGCCAGCCTGCGCCTCACCCAGAATCCGGAGCACCCGGTGACGGCGATCCTGCTGCCGTGGTTGCTGGTGCCGCCAGTGGTCGATGCGGTTGCGCTCGTGCTGCGCCGCGCCGCCCAGGGTCGGTCGCCGTTCGCCGCCGATCGCAACCACATGCACCATTTCATGCTCGATGCGGGCTTCAGCCCCAGCCAGGTCGCGCTGGCACTCGGGGGGACGTCGCTCGGCCTCGGCGGCGCGGCGGCCCTGGCCCTGCGAAGCGACTTGCTGGACCACACGGCGCTGGTGCTGCTGTATGTCGCGATGACGATCGCGTGGTTCCTGCTGACTTGGCGCCGCGAGCGCGCGGTCGCCGTCTTCACCGCCATCCATCAGCGTGGACGACTGGCTGCCGGGTCCAGGACCGCTGACGGCGAGCCGGAGGGGGTCGATTCGTTGGAGCCTGATCGCGGCCGCGGCTGAGGTTGCGGCACGTGGCCGCTTGACCGGGATCACGCGGGCGTCCCGCCCGACGACGGGGCGCTGCAGCGCCCCAACGGTGCGCTGAAGCGCCCCAACGGTGCGCTGAAGCGCCCCAACGGTGCGCTGAAGCGCCCCAACGGTGCGCTGAAGCGCACCCTATGGTTCATGTCTGGGCCGCGGTGCGCTGAAGCGCACCCCATGGCTCATGGGTGGGTCTGGCGCATCGACGGTCGCGCGCGGCTATCATTTCGGCCCTGCGCGCCGCGCGTCGACGACTCGCCGCCGCGTCGCGCCCTCGTGCTTCTCGACCCGGTCAGGTGCCCCATGTGCGGAATCATCGGCATCGTCGGCCACGTCGACGTCGGCGCGGCCCTGTACGACGGCCTGTCGATGCTGCAGCACCGCGGGCAGGACGCGGCCGGCATCGCGACCGTCGACGGCCGGCAGCTGCGCCTGGTCAAGGGCACCGGCCTCGTGCGCGACCTCTTCGGCGAGGCCGAGATGGCGCGGCTCACCGGGCGCATGGGCATCGGCCACTGCCGCTATCCGACCGCGGGCAGCGAGGGCAGCGACGAAGCGCAGCCGTTCTACGTGAACTCGCCGTTCGGCATCGCGCTGGCGCACAACGGCAACCTGGTCAACACCGATGCGCTGCGCGGCGAGGTCTTCGAGGAGGACCGCCGCCACGTCAACACGCAGTCGGACTCCGAGGTGCTGCTCAACGTGCTCGCGCACGAGCTGGCGGCCTCGGGTCGGCTCAAGCCCGAGCCCGACGACGTCTTCCGCGCGCTCTCGGGCGTGCATTCCCGGTGCATGGGCGGCTACGCGGTGGTCGCGCTGGTGCTCGGCCTGGGCGTCGTGGCCTTCCGCGATCCGCACGGGATCCGGCCGCTGGTGATTGGTCGGCGCGAAGGCGCGCACGGCGACGAGTACGCGGTGGCCTCCGAAAGCGTCGCGCTCGACGTGCTTGGCTTCCGCCGCGTCCGCGACGTGGCGCCGGGCGAGGGCGTGATCCTGGCGCTGGACGGGCGCCTGCTGTCGCGCGCCTGCGCCGAACCGCGCCGGCCCGCGCCGTGCATCTTCGAGTACGTCTACCTGGCGCGGCCGGATTCGATGATCGAGGACGTGTCGGTCTACAAGGCGCGGCTGCGGATGGGCGAGCGCCTGGCGCGCAAGATCCTGCGCCTGCGGCCCGAGCACGACATCGACGCGGTGATCCCGATCCCGGACACCAGCCGCACGGCGGCGATCCCGCTCGCGAACATCCTTGGCGTGCCGTACCGCGAGGGCTTCGTCAAGAACCGCTACATCGGCCGGACCTTCATCATGCCGGGGCAGAGCGAGCGGGTGAAGTCGGTGCGTCGCAAGCTCAACGCGATCGAGCTCGAGTTCCGCAACAAGGTCGTGCTGCTGGTCGACGACTCGATCGTGCGCGGCACGACCTCGAAGCAGATCATCCAGATGGCCCGCGAGGCCGGCGCGCGCAAGGTCTACTTCGCGTCCGCCGCGCCGCCGGTGCGGCACCCGAACATCTACGGCATCGACATGCCGGCGGCGAGCGAGCTGGTCGCGCATGGCCGCAGCGAGCGCGAGGTCGAGGAACTGCTGGGTGCCGACTGGCTGGTCTACCAGGACCTGGCCGACCTCGAGGCCGCGGTCGCGGAGGGCAACGAGGCGCTGGCCTCGTTCGACACCTCGTGCTTCTCGGGCGAATACGTGACCGGCGTCGAGTCCGACTACATGACCCGCATCGCCGAGCTGCGCTCGGACGGCGCCAAGGAGCTGCGGCGCAAGGCGTCGTAAGCGGCGTCGCGCCTGCGCGGCACACGCCCTGAGCCGGCCAACGGCTGGCGTGGCAGTCTCGTTTCTGCGGAAGGCCCGGGGATGCGCTCGCGGACCCGAGATCGCCGCGCGCCGCGCCGCGGCGCTCGCGATTACGAGAACGAGTCGTTGTCGCGACCTGAGATCGCCACGGGCCGCTGCGCGGCCCTCGCGATGACGGCTTGGGGGCTGTCGTGCGTCGAGATCGCCACGGCCCCCACCCTCGTGACTGCGAGCCGGCCAACGGCCGGCGTGGCAGTCTCGTTCTTGCGGAAGGCCCGGGGATACGTTCGCGGACCCGAGATCGCCACGCGCCGCGCCGCGGCGCTCGCGATGACGGCTTGGGGGCTGCGCGAGCCCGCCGATGGCGCTGTCGGGTTCTGTTGGCGAACCGGGATTACCTCGTCCGATCGGTCAGTGCCCGCCGAGGGTGTCGAGGTACTTCTCGGCATCCAGCGCGGCCATGCAGCCGAAACCGGCCGAGGTGATGGCCTGGCGGTAGACCTGGTCGGCGACGTCGCCGGCGGCGAAGACGCCCGGGACGCTGGTCGCGGTCGCGCCGCCTTCGAGGCCGCTCTTGATCCGGATGTAGCCGTTCTTCATCTCGAGCTGGCCTTCGAACAGGCTGGTGTTCGGCGTGTGGCCGACGGCGATGAAGAGGCCGTGGATCGCCAGATCGCGCTTGGCGCCGTCCTTGGTGCTGGCCAGCCGCACGCCGGTGACGCCGGAATCATCGCCGAGCACCTCGTCGACGACGTGGTCCCACACGATCTCGACCTTGCCCTCGCGCTCGCGTGCGAACAGCTTGTCCTGCAGGATCTTCTCGGCCTTGAAGCGGTCGCGGCGGTGGACAACGGTGACCTTGCGGCAGATGTTGGCAAGGTACAGCGCCTCCTCGACCGCGGTGTTGCCGCCGCCGATCACGGCCACGTCCTGGTCGCGGTAGAAGAAGCCGTCGCAGGTCGCGCAGGCGGAGACCCCGCGGCCGCGGAAGCGGGTCTCGGACTCGATGCCGAGGTACTTGGCGCTGGCGCCGGTGGCGATCACCAGCGCGTCGCAGGTGTACTCGCCCTGGTCGCCCTTCAGGCGGAAGGGGCGCTGCGAGAGATCGGCCTCGATGATGTGGTCGAAGACCAGCTTCGTGTCAAAGCGCTCGGCGTGGCGGCGCATCCGGTCCATCAGGTCGGGCCCCTGCAGGCCCTCGACGTCCCCGGGCCAGTTGTCGACGTCGGTGGTCGTCATCAGCTGGCCGCCCTGTTCGAGGCCGGTCACCATCACCGGCTTCAGGTTGGCGCGGGCGGCGTAGACCGCGGCCGTGTAGCCGGCCGGGCCCGAGCCGAGGATCAGCAGGCGGGCGTGTTGCGTCATGTAAAATCCGGGCGTTTCGCGGGACGGCCATCGGCCGGGCCGGCAAGCATGGGGCCCGCCCCACCGCGATTCAAGCGCGACGCGCGATCCGCGCGCCGCGACACTTCACGTTCCAGACCATCGAGCCCCGGGAGGGCACATCGGATGCGCATCGGCGTTCCACGCGAGACCAAGACCCTGGAGGGCCGCGTCGCCCTCGTGCCCGCCGCCTGCGCCGACCTTGTCGCGCGCGGCCACGAGGTGTGGGTCGAAAAGGACGCCGGCATCAAGAGCGGCTTCCGCGACGAGGACTACACCCGTGTCGGCGTGAAGATCGCGCCCGACGCCGCGGCGCTGTACGAGAAGGGCGAGTTGATCGTCAAGGTCAAGGAGCCGATCGCGGGCGATCTCGCGCACCTGCGCCGCGACCACCTGCTGTTCTGCTACCTGCACCTGGCGCCCGAGCCCGAGCTGACCAGGCGCCTGCTCGCGATCGGGCTGACCGGGATCGCCTTCGAGACGGTCGAACTCGACAACGGCGACCTGCCGCTGCTGGCGCCGATGTCGATCATCGCCGGGCGCATCGCGGTGCAGATCGGGACCCACCTGCTGCACCAGCCGGCCGGCGGCAAGGGCAAGCTGCTGGGCGGCCTGCCGTCGACCGAGCGCGGCAAGGTCGTGGTGCTCGGTGCCGGCGCGGCCGGCGGCAATTCGGCACAGCTCGCGGCGGCTGGCGGCGCGAACGTCGTCGTCTTCGAGAAGCGCCAGGACCGCATGGCGCAGATGATGGCGCTGGGCTCGAACGTGACCACCCTGTACCCGTACGCCGAGGCGGTGGCCCGCGAGGTCGCGAGCGCGGACCTCGTGATCGGCGCGGTGCTGGTCACCGGCGCCAAGGCCCCGCACGTGATCACGCGCGAGATGATCGCCGCCATGGAGCCGGGCTCGGTCGTCGTCGACATCTCGGTAGACCAGGGCGGCTGCTTCGAGACGACGCGCCCGACCACCTACGCCGACCCGACCTACGTCGTCGACGGCGTGACCCATTTCGCGGTGACCAACATGCCGGGCGCGGTGCCGCAGACCAGCTCGCACGCGATCTGCGCCGCGATCCTGCCCTTCGTGCAGAAGCTCGCGAGCGGCAACTGGCGCGACAACCATCCGCTGGTCCGGGGCATCAACGTCGAGGGCGGCGAGCTCGTCCATCCGGCGCTGAAGGGCATGGTCTGAGCGGCCGGAACGCGCGCGGTCCCGGGAGCGGCGTGGCACGCGAGGCCAAGGGCGGTGCGGCGGAGGGTGGCGCGGTGGAGCGCCGCCTGCGCGAGGTCGCGGTCCTGCTGCTGCTGCCGGTCGTCGGCTACCTGTTCCTGTCGCTGTGGAGCTACCACTCGGGCGATCCCGGGTGGTCGCACTCGGGCTCCGAGGGCGATATCCGCAATTGGGGCGGGATCTTCGGCGCCTGGCTCGCGGACCTGACCTTCTATCTGTTCGGGCTCACCGCCTACCTGATCCCGCTGATCCTGCTGGCCGCGGGCTGGCGGATCGTGCGCGGCGGAGGGACCGGCCCGATGGGCAGCCTCGAGGCGCCGCTGCGGCTGATCGGCGTCTCGCTGCTGATCGCCTCGTCGACCGCGCTCGCGCACCAGCACCTGTCCTCGCCGTTGTCGGTCCTGCCCGGCAATGCCGGCGGCGTGGTCGGCACGATGCTCGGGCAGCTCCTGGTCGAGGTCTTCGGGCGCGTCGGCGCCTCGCTGCTGCTGGTCGCGCTGCTGCTCGGCTCGGTCACGCTGGCGACCGGCCTGTCGTGGTTCCGGGTGATGGATGGCATCGGCCGCGGCGTGATCTGGGCCGGCGAGGCTTCGGGACGCGCTTGGGTCGCGTTCCGCGAGTGGCGTGCCGCGCGCGAGGTCCGCGCCGTGCGTGCGGAGGCCGTGCGCGAGGTGGTGGTCAAGCGCGCCAGGCGCGAGCCGGTGAAGATCGAGGCGCCGCCGCCGGAGCCGGTGCGCTCCGAGCGCGCCACGCGCGAGGTCCAGATCCCGCTGTTCCAGTCGCTGCCCTCCGGCGAGTTGCCGCCGCTGTCGCTGCTCGACGAGCCGAAGTCGCAGGTCGAGCCGTATTCCGAGGAGACGCTGAAAGGGCTGTCCCGCCTGGTCGAGATCAAGCTCAAGGACTTCCGCATCGAGGCGCGCGTGGTCGAGGTCCACCCGGGCCCGGTGATCACGCGCTTCGAGCTGGAGCCCGCGCCCGGCGTGCGCGGCGGCCAGGTGTCGAGCCTCGACAAGGACATCGCGCGTGGCCTGTCGGTGAAGTCGGTGCGCGTGGTCGACGTGATCCCGGGCAAGTCGACTATCGGCCTCGAGATCCCGAACGCGCAGCGCGAGACGGTGTTCCTGTCCGAGATCCTGCGCTCGGAGCGCTACGACCGCGCGGCCTCGCCGCTGTCGCTGGCGCTCGGCAAGGACATCGCCGGGCGGCCGGTCGTGGTCGACCTCGCCAAGATGCCGCACCTGCTGGTCGCCGGCACCACCGGCTCGGGCAAGTCGGTCGCGGTCAACGCGATGGTGCTGTCGATCCTCTACAAGGCCACCGCGCGCGACGTGCGGCTGATCATGATCGACCCGAAGATGCTGGAGCTTTCGGTCTACGAGGGGATCCCGCACCTGCTGGCGCCGGTCGTGACCGACATGAAGGACGCCGCCAATGCGCTGCGCTGGTGCGTGGCCGAGATGGAGCGGCGCTACAAGCTGATGGCGGCGGTCGGCGTGCGCAACCTCGCCGGCTTCAACAAGAAGGTCGACGACGCCGAGGCCGCGGGCCAGCCACTGCTCGACCCCTTGTTCCGTCCGAACCCCGAGATGCCGTCGATGGTGGCCGAGCCGCTGACGCGGTTGCCGTACCTCGTCGTGATGATCGACGAGTTCGCCGACATGATGATGATCGTCGGCAAGAAGGTCGAGGAGCTGATCGCGCGGCTGGCGCAGAAGGCGCGCGCGGCCGGCATCCACCTGATCCTCGCGACGCAGCGGCCCTCGGTCGACGTGATCACGGGTCTCATCAAGGCCAATATCCCGACGCGCATCGCGTTCCAGGTCTCCAGCAAGATCGACTCGCGGACGATCCTCGACCAGTCGGGCGCCGAGACGCTGCTGGGGCAGGGCGACATGCTCTACCTGCCGCCCGGCACCGCGATGCCCGAGCGCGTGCACGGCGCCTTCGTCAGTGACGAGGAGGTGCACCGCGTGGTGCAGCACCTGAAGTCGCAGGGTCGGCCGGACTACGTGCCGGGCGTGCTCGAGGACGTGCAGATGCTCGATCCGACGACGCAGATCGGGCCGACGGGCCTCCCCGAGTCGGCGGGCGCCGGCACCGAGGAGGAGCGCCTCTACGACCAGGCCGTGCGCATCGTCACCGAGACGCGGCGCGCCTCGATCTCGAGCGTGCAGCGCCAGCTTCGCATCGGCTACAACCGCGCCGCGCGCCTGATCGAGCAGATGGAGGCCGAAGGCATCGTCAGCCCGCCGGAGCGCAACGGCGAACGAACCGTCATCGCGCCGCCGCCGCCGCGGGCGTGAGTGCGCTCGGGGACGGGCCGAACGCGCGAGGGGAAGGCTGGCGTTGCCGTCACGCCGCGTCGCCGCGGCCGGGCGTTACCCTCGCTCAGAAGGTGTGAACAAATCTGCCTCGGCATTGGTTATCGTGCTGGACATGAAGTCCGAGCCGAAGCCGATGCGAGGTGCGCAGCCTGGCGCTGCGCTGTTTGAGGATCTGCCGCTGCTGGCGCCGGCGCTGCAGCAGCAGGTCGAGGTCGTGCGCGGCAAGCCGCGCGTGCGCAGCGTGCAGCGCCACCAGGTGGAGTTGCGTGCCTGCGATCTGGACTCGCTGTTGCCGCCCGATCACGCCGCCCGCGCGGTCTGGAGCTTCGTGCAGGGGCTGGACCTCGAGCCGCTGTATGCGCGGATCCGCGCGGTGCAAGGTCGCGCCGGGCGAGCTGCGATCGATCCGGCGCTGCTGGTGGCGCTGTGGCTGTATGCGACCATGGAGGGCGTGGGCTCGGCGCGCCAGATCGAGCGGCTTTGCGTCAGCGAAGAGGCCTGGCGCTGGCTGTGCGGCGGGGTGCGTGTCAACCACCACACGCTGGCGGACTTTCGCACCCGGCATGTGGCCTGGCTGGACGAGCAGCTCACGCGCAGCGTGGCGGCGCTGATGAGGGCGGGGCTGGTGACGATGCAGTGCGTGGCGCAGGATGGGCTGCGTGTGCGCGCGCACGCCAAGGCCGCCAGCTTTCGGCGCGAGCCCAGCCTGCGTGCGCTGCTGGGTCAGGCACGCCAGCAGCTCGAGCGGCTCAAGTGCGAGCTGCACGAGGATGCGGCGGCCAGCCAACGGCGGCGGCAAGCCGCGCAGGCGCGCGCGGCGCAAGAACGCCAGCAGCGGCTGGCGCAGGCGCTGGCGGCGCTGGGGCAGATGCAGGCCGGCGCGGACGCGAAGTCCGCGCCCGCCGCCGCAGCACGGGATGACGAGGAGCCGCCGAGCGCCACCCCCCCCAAGCCCAGCCAGCCGCGCGCCAGCACCACCGATGCGCAGGCACGCGTCATGAAGATGGCCGACGGCGGCTTTCGGCCCGCCTTCAACGCCCAGCTGGCGGTGGACGTGGCCACCCAGGTGATCGTGGGCGTGCAGCTGTGCAACCACGGCAGCGACAGCGGGCTCCTGCAGCCGATGCACCAGCAGCTGCAGCAGCGCTACGCCCGGGTCGCGCCGCAGTGGCTGGCCGATGGCGGCTACGCCAAGCTGGCCGACATCGAGGCGCTGGATCGGCAAGGCACGCAGGTCTCCGTGCCGCTGCCGGCCAGCCGCAACCCGGCCACCCCCCTCCATGCGCCCAAGCGCGGCGACAGCCCTGCGATTGCCCAGTGGCGCGCGCGCATGGGCACGCCGCAGGCCGTGGCGATCTACAAGCAACGCGCCTCCAGCGTCGAGTGCGTCAACGCCCAGCTGCGCCGCCGCGGGCTGCTGCGCTTCAACGTCTGCGGCCTGCTCAAGGCGCAGGCCGTGCTGCTGTGGCATGCGCTGGCACACAACCTGCAGCGCCTGCTCAGCCTCAAGGCCACCGCGACCACGGCCGCCGCCGTGGGCTGACAAGACCACCGCCCCCGGGGGCGGCGAGCGCCGAAGCCCTTGCGGCCTCGCACTGCCGCGCGGCGCTATCGCGCGTCGCGCCAAGCCCGACCCCATGCAAACCAAGCGGGTCCGCAGCACATCAGGCCCCATGTCGCAAGACTCCCGCGACTTGGTGGCAGAAAAGTTCAATTCCTTCACAACTTCTCAGGCGGACGACTCGGCCGGAGGCTTCAGCCACAGCGCGTCGAGCTCGAGCTCGATCGCGTCGAAGGGCGCCGCGCGCACCCGGGCGTCGTCGGCGTGGCTGGCGAGCAGCAGCCAGTGCGCGCCGTCGCGGCGGTAGACCTCGAGCGTCCGTACAGCCGGGTCCACGATCCAGACGAAGGCGACGCCAGCCTCGGCGTAGATCGGCAGCTTCTCGACGCGGTCGAGCCGCGCGGTCGAGGGCGACAGGACCTCGCAGACCCAATCTGGCGCCAGCTCGAAGAACGCGACGTCGGGCACCTGCGGCATCCGCTCGCGGCGCCATCCGGCGAGATCCGGCACGAGGACGTGCCCCAAGAGATGCAGCTCGGGCTCGTCGAGGATCCACCAGCCGCCGGGTCCGCCGCGACCGCGCTGGTACGGCGGCCCGATCTCGGCACCGAGCGTCGACGCGACGACGGCGTGCCGCGCCGCCGGGCGCGGGTGCGCGTGCAGCACGCCATTGACGATCTGCCCGACCAGGTTCGGCGGCAGGCGCAGCAAGTCCTCGTAGGTCGCGGGGCCGGGCGCGGGCGTGCTCATCACCGGTGGCGGGGTTGGACGGCCTGGCAGTTTGTTGGAAAACGCACGTCCTGTGGGTTTTCCAAGTCGCGAGTCCGGCGCCGGTCCGGACTCGCTCCCGCCCGATCGATCGCTGACCGCGATCGATCGGCGTCGCGAGCCATCCATCGCTCGCCGAGCAAGCTGTTTTTCAACAGCCCGCTCGGCATTCTACGCCCCGCGCACCTGACCCGCGCCCGACTGGCCGCGCCGCGCCGCGGGAACGCCGACCCGTGCTCGCTATCCTTGCGCGCATGATCGCTCGCCTCCTGTTCGTGCTGGCCCTGGTCGCCATCACCCCTCCCGTCCGAGCCGCCGAGGCCCGCGCGGCGCTCGATGCCTTCGCGCGCGGGCTGTCGACGCTCGAGGGGCGCTTCGAGCAGCGCGTGACCGACGCCAACGGCAACCCGGTCGAGACCTCGACCGGCAGCATCGCGGTGCGCGCGCCGCGCCAGTTCCGCTGGGAGTACGAGGCGCCGTTCCCGCAGCTGATCGTCGCCGACGGCGACAACGTCTGGATCTTCGATCCGGACCTCGACCAGGTCACGGTCCGCGCGCAGGCGCTCGAGGAAGCGCGCAGTCCGCTCACGGTGCTGACCGACCTCGGCCAGCTCGAGGTGGACTATCGCGTGTCGGAGCTGCCCGACGCCGATGGCCTTTCGTGGCTGCGGCTCGAGCCGAAGTCGAGCGAGGCCCCGTTCCGCCACTGCGACCTCGGCTTCGACGCCACGGGCTTCGCGCGGATGGTGCTGGTCGACCAGCTCGGCCAGCGCAACGAGATCGCGTTCCGCGACTGGCGCCGCAACGCCGCGCTCGACGCCGCGCTGTTCCGATTCGTGCCGCCCGCCGGGGTCGACGTCGTCGGCGAGCCGGCGCGGAGCGCGACGGTCACGCCGATCCCGGACTGAGCCGGGCGATGGCCGCCCGCAGCCGGCGCGCCCGCGGGTCGCAGGATCTGCTCGGCGCGGGTTCGTCGCTGGCGCCGCTGGCCGAGCGGATGCGCCCGCGCACCCTCGACGAGGTCGTCGGCCAGGCGCGGCTGCTCGGCCCCGGCAGCGCGCTGCGGCGGGAACTCGAGGCCGGGCGCGTGCACTCGATGGTGCTGTGGGGACCGCCCGGCTGCGGCAAGACCTCGCTCGCGCGCCTGATCGCGCGCTACGCCGACGCCGAGTTCGAATCGCTGTCCGCGGTGCTGTCCGGGGTCTCCGAGGTGCGCGCGGTGCTGGCCGAGGCCGAGGCGCGCTTCGCGGCCGGCCGGCGCACGGTGCTGTTCATCGACGAGGTCCACCGCTTCAACAAGGCACAGCAGGACGCCTTCCTGCCGCACGTCGAGTCCGGGCGCGTGGTGCTGGTCGGCGCGACCACCGAGAACCCGTCGTTCGAGCTCAACTCGGCGCTGCTGTCGCGCTGCCGCGTCCACGTGCTCGACGCGATCCCGCCGGCCGCGATCGTCGAGGCGCTCGAGCGGGCGCTCGCGGATTCCGGGCGCGGCCTCGGCGCGCGCGGGCTCACGGTCGAGCGCGCCACGCTCGAGACCATCGCGACCGCGGCGGACGGCGACCTGCGCCGCGCGCTGACCCTGCTCGAGATCGCCGCCGATCTCGCGGTCGAGGGCCGCATCGACGCGGCGACGCTGGCGCAGGTGCTGGCCGATCGCACCCGCCGCTTCGACAAGGGCGGCGAGGCCTTCCACGACCAGATCTCGGCGCTGCACAAGTCGGTGCGGTCCTCGGACCCCGATGCCGCGCTGTACTGGTTCGCGCGGATGCTCGACGGCGGCTGCGACCCGGCCTACCTCGCGCGGCGCATCGTGCGCATGGCGACCGAGGATGTCGGACTCGCCGATCCGCGCGCGCTGCCGATGACGCTGGCGGCGTGGGACGCCTACGATCGGATGGGCTCGCCCGAGGGCGAGCTCGCGCTGGCGAATGCCGTGGTCTATCTCGCGCTCGCGCCGCGCAGCAACGCGGTCTACCGCGCCTATGGGGACGTGCGCGCGCTGATCGGCGAGACCGGCAGCCTGCCGGTGCCGCTGGCGCTGCGCAACGCGCCGACGAAGCTGATGCGGTCGCTCGGCTACGGCGCCGGCTACCGCTACGACCACGAGGTCGAGGGGCGCGTCGCGCTCGACCAGCGGTGCCTGCCCGACGAACTCGAGGGCCGCACGTTCTACCATCCGGTCGATGCCGGGCTCGAGATCCGGCTGAAGGAGAAGCTCGACGCGCTGCGCGCCGCCCGCCGGGCGGCGCGGCGACGCGAGGAGGACGACGCATGACTGGTGGCGCTTCGCTGGTCGGCCAGTTCGCGCTGATCGGCATTGGCGGCGCACTCGGCGCATGGCTGCGCTGGGCGGTGGGACTGGCCGCGGTCAAGCACCTCGGCGGCGGTTTCCCGTGGGGCACCGTGATCGTGAACCTGTCGGGCTCGCTCGCGGCCGGCGTCGTGCTGGCCCTGCTCGAGGATCGCGGTCACCTCGGCGCCTACGCGCGCGCCTTCCTGCTGGTCGGCGTGCTCGGCGGCTTCACGACCTACTCGGCGATGATGGTCGACACGCTGGTCCTCGGGCGCGGCGGCAAACCGCTGGTCGCGGCGGCCTATCTCGGACTGACGCTGGTCGGCGGGCTTCTCGCGGTATGGGCCGGCTGGGCAATCGGCCGCTTCGCGCGGGTCCCCTGAGCCGCGCCGTCGATCCGCTCAGTAGCTGACGCGACGCGCGAGTTCTGCCAGAACCGCCGACATCGTCAGGGTCGCGGCCGTCAGCGGAAGCACCGCATCGATCGAGCCCGAGCCGGCGATCACCGCTCCGACGACGAACGGACCGAGACCGCCGCCGACCATCATCGACAGCCCGTTGTAGATCCCGGAGCCTGCCGCGAGGTGTCCGGGCGGAAGGATTCGCTGGACCATCGGGAACTCGAAGGCGTTGAACGACGCGATCAGGAACGCGGCGAGCGCGTAGAGCGCAAGCACCACGCCGGTCGAGTCCGACAGCAGCGCGGCGGTGACGACGAGTCCGCCCGCGAGGTAGCCCAGCGCCGCGGCCTTGGTACGACGTCCGCTGCGGTCGCCCAGCACCGCGAACAGCGCAAGACCAGCCAGCGACGCGAGGTAGGGCAGGGCCGCCATCCACGAGAGATCCTGGTAATCGACGCCCATGCGCTGGGCGAGGAAGGTCGGGAACCAGCCGGCGAGTCCGAGCGCGACCATATTGTTGAGGATGCCGGCCGCCAGCATCAGCGCGAAGACCGGACGCCGCAGCGACGCCGTGAGACCGGGGGCCCGAGCGTCGGCCGCATCGCCGCCCGCGCCGCGCCAGCGTTCGTGCCAGGCGCGCTCGGCTTCGCCGAGGCGTGGCGCGGTCGCCGGCTCGTCGTGCACGTGGCGCCAGACCAGCGGCAGGCTGATCGCGAGCCCGAGCGCCGCGAGCAGATGGAAGCCGCTCTGCCAGCCGAAGGCGTGCATCACCGGCACCAGGACCAGCGGCGCGGTGAGCACCGCTAGGAATAGGCCGGAGATCCAGATCGCGTTCGCGCGGGAGCGCTCGTGCGGTGGAAACCAGCGCTGGGTCAGCAGATTCATCATCGGGAAGTGGATGCCCTCGGCCAGGCCGAGCAGCGCGCGGGTCGCGATGAACAGCACGAGGAACTGGCCGACGAGCGCACCGAGCGAGGTGAACACCGACCACAGCACGATGATCAGCAGCAGGCTGCGTCGCGGACCGAAGCGCGCCCCGAGCGGGCTCAGCAGGATGTTCGCGAGCCCGTAGGCGACGTAGAACGCGCTCATCAGGAGGCCGCCCCAGTGCGCCGTCTCGGCCTCGGTCCAGCCGCGCTCGGCCGCAATCAGTGGCAGCGCGAGCGACACGTTGAGCCGGTCGTAGTATCCGACCAGCAGGGTGACGCCCAGCACCACCGCGAGCCGCCAGCGCTGGCCGCCCGGTGGATCCTGGGCAGGCGCTTCAGCGTGCACGGTAGAGACGGTTCACGTACTCGGCGAGCAGTCCATCGCGGGACGGGTGCGGAAGCCGGTCGAGGATTCGATTGATCGGAGCCATCCCGGCCGGCAGGTCGGTACCCGTCAGGCCTAGCCAGCCGGCGAGGCCATCGAACGACAGCGCCCCGAGGTCGGCGGGCAGGCCCAGATCGCCGGCGGCCGGCTTTGCCGGCGCGGCATCGGCGCAGGCGACGAGGTCGGCGATGAACTCCCGGGCATGCGGCGCGTTGCTCGCGCCGACCGACAGGTGGATGTTGGCCGGCGAGGGTCCGAAGCCGAACTGGGGCTGGATGTACCAGCCGCGCGCGCGCATCGCGTCGGCGATCGCGAACACATCGCGGTCGTCGGACGTGAACGCGAACAGATTGCCGACCGGTCGCCCGAGCAGGCGCAGCGCGGGGTGGCGCTCGATCGCCTCCCGGATCGCGAGCGCGGCGCGTTGCGACCGTTCGACCAGTTCCAGGTAGCCCTCGCGCCCGAGGTGCTCGAGGATCGCCCAGCACGCCGCGAGCGGGCCGCCGCTCCGGGTCGACAGGATCGTCGGGTTCACGACCGTGTACCCCGTCCAGCCCGACCACGCGAAGATCTGGTGGCGGCGCATCGTCGCATCCCGGTACAGGATCGCCGAGGCGCCCTTCGCCGCGTAGCCCCACTTGTGGAAGTCCATCGAGAGCTGGGTGACGCCCGGGATCGAGAAGTCGAACTCCGGCACCGGTTGGCCGAGCTCGCGGAGGAACGGGAGGTACATCCCGCCGACGCAGGCATCGACGTGCAGGTGCAGCCGATGGCGCGCGGCGAGCTCGGCGATCTCGGCCACCGGGTCGACCACGCCGTGCGCGTACGATGGCGCCGAGGCGACGAGGAGGATCGTGTTCTCGCTGATCGCATCCGCGATCGCGCGCGGATCGGCTGCGAGCGACTCCGGCTCGACCGGCACCCGGACCGGCGTCAGGTCGAAGTATTCGCAGGCCTTGTAGAAGGCCGCATGCGCGGTCTCGGGCAGCACCACCTCGGGACGCCCAGGCACCGGGCGGGTCGCGCGTCGGAGGTCGCGCACGGTCTTGAGCGACAGCAAGATGCTCTCGGTGCCGCCGGACGTGAACGAGCCGGCCGCGCCGGCCGGCGCCCGGTGCAATGCGAGTGCCTTGCCGATCACGTCGCGCTCGAGCCCGAGCAGCGACGGGAAGCTGGTCGGATCAAGCCCGTTCTCGGTCATGTACAGGCGGTGGGCGTCCGCGAGCAGCCGCATCGCCTCGTCGCCGGGATCGTAGACGTAGGCGAACACTCGGCCCTCGGCCCAGCGCACGTCGTCGCGCTTGCGCGCGCGAAGGTCTTCGAGGATCTCGGCCGGCGGTCGCCCGGCGAAAGGAAACGCCATGTCGGGAATGCTCGCGGTGGATGGCCGGCGCCGCGGCGGGCGGTGCCGGCCGGGCGGGTCAGAAGCGGTAGCGGAAGCTGGTGCCGATCATCCGCGGTGCGCCGAGCGAATACTGGATGCCGGTCAGGAAGGTCTCGAGCCGCTGGTTGCCGACGACGTAGGCCTCGTCGGTCAGGTTGCGCACGAACAGGGCGGCGTCCCAGTTCTGGCCGGAGACGCCGACCCGCAGGTCGACCCGGTGGTAGCCGTCGATCCGGCGCAGCGCGCTGTTCTCGACGTCGAAGAACTGGTCTCCGATCCGGCTGTAGTCGATCCGCGCGAAGCCGTCGAGACTGCCGACCGGGAAGTTCAGGTCGAAGCCGGTCGCGAAGGTGGTGCGCGGGGCCTGCGGGATGCGGTTGCCGGTCGCGTCGATCACCCGGCCGTCGATCGTGATCGCGTTCGGGAAGCGCCCGAAGGTCGCGTCGAGGCTGCCGAAGGCGAGCCGCCAGTCGACCGCCGGCGAGAGCCGCGCGAGCAGCTCGATCTCGAATCCCTTCGAGGTCGCGTCGGTCGCGTTCTGCACGAACTGGCGCTGGCTCAGCACGTCCTGGCTGCGGACCTGGAGGTCCTTCCAGTCGAAGCGGAACAGCGCCGCGTTCAGCATCAGCCGCTGGTCGAGCAGGTAGCTCTTGAGCCCGAGTTCGTAGTTCCAGCCGGTCTCGGCACCGAAGCGCTTGTCGACGTTCGGCAGCGCCGCGGTGACGTCGGAGTTGAAGCCGCCGACCTTGTAGCCACGGGCGGCGTTCGCGAACACGGTGAGGTTGCGGTCCGCGAACCATGACAGCGCGACGCGCGGCGAGAGGTTGTCGAAGCTGCCGCGCTGCAGGTCGGTGCCGACCGGCAGCGTGATCGTCGGCCGGGTCACCTCGCTGAAGGTCACCTGGTCGCGCGTGTAGCGCAATCCGACCGACAGGTCGAAGGACTCCGACAGATGCCAGGTCAGGTCGCCGAACAGGGCGTTCGAGCGGGTGCGGTTGGCACGATCGACGTCCTCGAAGTTGCCGACCGTACGCGGTGCGAAGATGCCGGGGATCAGGCCGGCGGCGAGCGCGCCGCGGATCTGCGGGTCGGCCAGGCTGATCTGGCCGCCCTGGACGCCGAGCGCGAACAGCAGGGCGCCCCAGGCCGTGAGGTAGGGGTCGCTTGCGAGGTGCGTGCTGAGGTCGGTCTCGGTGATGCGGTCGCGTGCGTGGATCGCCCCCAGCACGAAGTCGAAGCGGTCGTTGCCGAAACTGCTGAGGCGCAGTTCCTGGCTGAAGCCGGTCATGTCGCTGTCGCGGCTGACGAAGAATGCCGGATAGGGGCTCATGTCGCCGTCGCCGGCCTGGCGGAAGTCGTTGCGGATCCAGCCGGTGACCGAGGTCAGCGACAGGTTGCTGCCGAGGTCGTGTGCGACCCGCAGCGTCGCGAGGTCGGTGGTCGAACGGGTCTCGAACGGCAGGTCGGTCGCGTGCCGGCCGCGGTTGTCGGGCCAGAAGGGCGTGCGGCGGGTCGGCAGGGGCCATTCGGGAAAGGCCGCGGTGTTGATCGGCGGCGCGGTCAGCGGCCGGAACAGGTTCGGCCACGCGGTGACGACCTGGACCAGCTGGGTCGGGATCGTGCCGAGCGAGCCGCCGGGCACGAAGTCCGGGAAATCCTGGGCGTCCCGGCTGCGCGAGAGCGCGGCGTCGATCGTCGTGCCGTCGCGGTCGAAGCGGAACGCGAGCCGCGCGCCGCGCTCGCTGCCGCTGTTGCCGGCGCCCGATGGACCGTCGTTGTCGATGAAGGCGCCGACATCGCGGTTGTAGGCGCTCACGAGGAGCGCGCTGTCGTCGCCGAGCGGAGCGTTGTAGAGACCACGCGCGAACCAGCCGCCGAAGTCGTCGGCCTCGAGCCCGACGCTGCCCGCGGAGGCGCCGGGATCGGGCTTGCGCGTGGTGATCGAGATCGCGCCGCCCATCGTGTTGCGGCCGAAGTAGGTCCCTTGCGGCCCGCGCAGGATCTCGATCTGCTCGACGTCGTATAGACCGGTGTCGGCGGTGCGCGAGTAGCCGGTCACGAGGATGTTCGGCGCGATGTTGAACTCGTCGACGTAGATGCCGACCGAGTTGGCCTTGCCGCCGATGTTGCTGATGCCGCGGATCGCGACCTTGGTCACGCCACGTGCGCCCTGCCGCGTGAAGCCGACCGTCGGCGTCCGGATCGCATAGTCCTCGAAGCCGCGGATCGTGCTGCGCTCGAGGTCGGCCTCGGTGAACGCCGTGATCGTGACCGGCACCTCGAGGATCGACTGCACGCGCTTCTGCGCGGTGACGGTGATCGTCTCGAGTTCGGCCTCGCCGCGCGGACGCGCGGGGTCCGCCTCGTCCTGGGCGATCACCGAGGGTGACGCTGTCATCAGCAGGGGCAGGGCCAGCGCGAGCCGGATGCCGTGCCAGAGTGCGGTGCGCATGATCGTTCCTCCCCGAACGTCCCTTGCACGAGTGGCGGACGTGCCGCCGGTGGAGGCGACGATCGCACGATTGGTACGGATGTGCAAGATTGGCCGAAGCGACGGCCGGGATGGCACGCGCCCCGGCCGGCCGGTTGATAGAGTCGGCGCATGGCACGTCGAGCGGGCATTCCGGGAGAGGCGACGGCAACCCGCACCCGGCGCGGGATCCGCGGCCGCGGGGAGCGCACGCGCCTCGAGATCCTCGAGGCGACGATCCGGGTGATCGCCGAGCGCGGCGTCCGGGGCGTCAGCCATCGCGAGGTCGCCCGCGAGGCGGGCGTCTCGCTGTCGCTGACGACGTACTACTTCGCGGACCTGCGCGACCTCGTCGCCTCGGCGTTCCGGCACCTGCTGGCCGGACACCTGGCGGACTACGGCCCGACCTTCGAGCTGGCCTTCCGCGAGCTCGACCGGCTGATCGAAGGGCGTCCGCCGCGGCCGGCGGACCGCGCGCGGGTCCGCGATTTCCTGGTGCGCAAGGTCGTCGGATACGTCCGCGAGAAGCTCGAGACGAGGCCGGTCGGTCTCGCCGCCGAGCATCACCTGCTGTTCGAGCGGCTGCTCGACCCGGACGTGCGCGAGATCGCCGAGACCCACCGCAGCGGACTGGTCGCGCCGTTCATTGACCTGTGCCGGCGGCTCGGCACGCGCGAGCCGGCGCTCGACGCCGATCTGCTGCTCGGGACGATCCTCCGGCTCGAGTACGAGCAGCTGGTCGACGCCGGGCAGAATCCGGATCTGCGGCGGCTGCGGCGCGTGGTCGGGCGGCTCGTGGACCTGCTGCTCGGCGACCGGGGTCGCTGAGCGCGCCGACGCGCCACGCAAGTCTGGTACGCTCGTACAAGTTCCTTGCGGGAGGTCGCCATGGACGCGAGCGCGGGCGAAACGTCGGCGGACGTCGTGCTCGAGGCGCTGCGGGCGCGCGCGCGCAGCGGAGCGACCCGGTCGGCGGACTGGCGGCGCGACCAGCTCGCGGCACTCGAGCGGATGATGATCGAGTGCGAGGCCGAGTTCGGCGAAGCGCTGGCTGCGGACCTCGGCAAGCCGGCGCTCGAGGCGTGGGCGTCGGAGACCGCCTACGTGGCCGGGGAGGCGCGCTACGCGCGTCGCCGGCTGCGGGGATGGATGCGGCCGCGGCCGGTGCCGACCCCGGCGGTCGCCCAGCCGGGCGCGAGCCGGCTCGTGCCCGAGCCGCTGGGCGTGGTGCTCGTGATCGGGGCCTGGAACTATCCGGTCCAGACCGTGCTGGCCCCGGCCGTGTCGGCGCTCGCTGCCGGCAATGCGGTGCTGCTCAAGCCCTCGGAACTGGCCCCGGCGAGCAGCGCCGCGCTCGCACGGCTGGTGCCTCGCTATCTCGACCCCGACGGCGTGCGCGTCGTCGAGGGCGGCGCGGCCGAGACCGAAGCGCTGCTGCGCGCGCGATTCGACCACATCGTCTACACCGGCAGCGGGCGCGTCGGCCGGATCGTCATGCGCGCGGCCGCCGAGCACCTGACCCCGGTCACGCTCGAGCTCGGGGGGCGCAGCCCGTGCGTGGTGATGCCGGACGCCGACGTCGAGGTCGCGGCGCGCCGGATCGCGTGGGGCAAGTTCATGAATGCGGGCCAGACCTGCGTCGCCCCCGACCACGTGCTGGTCGATGCGGCGACGCGCGAGCGTCTGGTCCCGGCGCTGGCCGGTGCGATCCGCGCGTTCTACGGCGACCGCCCGCTCGCGAGCCCGGACCTGTCGCGGATCGTCAACCGCGCCCATTTCGACCGGCTGTGCCGAGCGCTCGAGGGCCTCGCCCCGGTCCACGGCGGCGGCCGCGACGCGGCCACGCTCCGGATCGAGCCGACCATCGTCGTCGACCCGCCGGCCGGGCACGCGCTGGTGTGCGACGAGATCTTCGGCCCGATCCTGCCCGTGCTGACGGTCGACGGGCTGGACGACGCGATCGCGCGGATCGAGGGCGGCGACACCCCGCTCGCCGCCTATCTGTTCACGCGCGATCGTGCGGCCGGGCGCCGCTTCGTCGACGAGGTCCGCGCCGGGATGATGTGCCTCAACGACACGCTGATGTTCACGACCGTGCCCGAGCTGCCGCACGGCGGCCGCGGCGCGAGCGGCATGGGTGGCTTCAAGGGGCGCGCGGGATTCGAGCGCCTGTCGCACCTGAAGCCGGTGCTCAGGCGCGGGTGGTGGCCGGATCTCGCGTTGCGCTATCCGCCGTACACCGACGCCAAGTTCCGATGGCTGCGGCGGCTGCGCTGACCGACGCCGACGCTGCCCGCTGGTCGTCGCTGCTCGCACGTTCCGGCGCGGACGGGCCGCGGCTGCTGGTCGATCTCGAACGGTTCGATCGCAATCTCGAGCGTGCGCTCGCGCGGATCGGATCGCGGGCACCGCGACTGGTCGTGAAGTCGCTGCCGTGCCCGGCGCTGATCGAGCGGGTGCTTGCTCGGCTCCCGGCACCTCGGCTGATGTGTTTCCACCGGCCTTTCCTCGATGTGGCCGTGCGGCGTTGGCCCGGGATCGACGTGCTGATGGGCAAGCCGCTCCCCGCCGCGGCGATCCGGCGTCACCTCGAGCAGGCGCGCCGCGATGGCGTCGCAACCGATCCGGCGTGGCTCGTCGACACGCCGCAGGCGGTCGACGCGGTGGCGTCGATCGCACGTGCGCTAGGCCGCGGCCTGCGGATCGCGATCGAGCTCGACGTCGGGCTCCGGCGCGGCGGCTGCGGCGACGCAGCCGCGCTCGAGGCGATCCTGGCGCGGAGCCGGGCGGCGGGGGAATCGCTGCGGCTTGCCGGATTCGTCGGCTACGAGGCCCACGTCGCGAAGGCGCCATGGCCGATCGGCCCGCGTCGCGCGGCGCGGGCCGTGGCGCGGCGCTATCGCGAGCTGCTGGAGGTCGCCCGGAGGGGGGGCGTCGACCCCGGCGACGGGTCGGTCCTGCACAACGGTGGCGGCAGCGCCTCGTTCGCATGGCTCGACGCCGAGTCCCCGGTCGACGACGTGGCGATCGGCTCGCTGCTGCTGAAGCCGAGCGACTTCGACCTGCCGTGGCTCGCCGAATTCGAGCCGGCGCTGTGGATCGCGACGCCGGTGCTGAAGCGACTCTCCGGCGTCCGGATTCCGTACCTCGGCCGCATCGCCGGTCGTGGCCGCGATGCGCTGTTCCTGTACGGCGGCCGCTGGATGGCGCAGCCCGCGTGGCCCCGGGGACTCTCGACGCAGCCGCTCTATGGGCTGAGTTCGAACCAGCAGATGATGACGGTGCCGCGGGCCGCGTCGATTGCGGTCGGCGATTTCGCCTACTTCCGGCCGACCCAGAGCGAGGCGGTGATGCTGCAGTTCGGCCCGATCCTGGCGCGGGATGCGGCGGAGGGCCTGCACTGCCTCGAGCCGCTGACGGACCGGCACGGCGATGGCGAGACGCACTGAGCGCGCGCGGGTCCGGCCGACCGCCCGGGGTCGGCGAACCGGCCGGATCGCGGGCGGGGCGGTCGTGGCCCTGCTGGCATGCGCGGCGGCCGTCGCCTGGTACGGCTCGCTGCCGCCGCGCTCGGAGTCGATCACGACCGCGACGATCGGGGCCCCCGCGGACATCCGCTTCGACGCCTGGGGCCGACCCTACGTCACCGCGCGGACCTTCGAGGACGCGCTGTTCGCCCAGGGCTACCTGCACGCCCGCGAACGGCTCTGGCAGATGGAACTGCTGCGGCGCGCCGGTCGGGGGCGGCTCGCCGAGCTGTTCGGCGGAGCCGCGGCGGAAGCCGACATCGCCACCTGGCGCGTCGGCGTGCCGGCGCTTGCCGCCCGGCTCGAGGCCGCCGCCAGCACGGACACGCGCGCGCGGACCGCCTCGTATGTCGCCGGGATCAACGCTGCGCTCGCCGGGCGGCTCGTGCCGCCGCCGGAGTTCGCGCTGCTCGCGACGCGACCGCTGCCGTGGACCGAGCACGACGTGCACGCGGTCGCGGCGCTGCTCGCGTGGCAGTCGTCGAAGAATCTCGACCTCGAGGTGCTGCGGGTCGAGCTCGCCTCCGCGCTCGACGCGGTGCGATTGGAGCCGTTCGTCCCGGGTGCCGACTGGCCGTGGCCGATCGAGCTGGCGATCGGCGCAGGTCCCGGCCTCGCCGCGTTCGTCGACGCGATCGAGCCGGCGCACGTGGCCGGACTTCCGAGCGCGCGCTTCGGCAGCAACGCCTGGGCGCTGGCGCCGCAGCGCGCGGCGGCCGGCGGGGCCATGCTCGCCTTCGATTCGCATGACGACCTCGCGCTGCCGAACCTGTTCCACGAGGTGCACCTGTTCGACGACGCGGGCCAGGTCCGTGGCTGGTCGCTGCCGGGCCTGCCCGGGGTCGTCAACGGATACAACGATGCGGTCGCGTGGGGCTTCACCGCGACCGGCGACACCCAGGATCTGTTCGTCGTGCCTGCCGATGCGGGGATCGAGTCCGAATCGCGGGTGCTGCCCGTGCGCTTCGGGCGTGGGCGCGCGTTCGCGATCGAACGCCACGCGCTGGGACCGGTCGTCGCGCGCACGCCCGACGGGCGCGGCCTCGCGCTGGCCTGGACCGGCCATCGGATCGACCACGACGCGATCGGCGCGCTGCTCGCGCTGAACCGCGCCGACAGCGCCGGCGCGCTGCTCGATGCCGCCGCGCGCATCGAACTGCCGGTCTCGATGCTGACCTTCGCCGCACGCGATGGACGCATCGGTCAGCTCGTCGTCGGGCGCCTGCCGATCCGCGCGTCCGGCGATGGCCGATTGCCGCAGCCGGGTACGCCCGGCGCCGCGTGGCGAGGTCTTTGGCCAACGGCGGCGAATCCTCGCCTGCTCGATCCGGTGGACGGCATCGTCGCCGCGGCGAATGGACCGGTCGGTCACGATCGGCAAGGGCCGCTGGTCTCGGCCGACTTCGAACCCGGATACCGGATCGGCCGGATCCGCGCGGCGCTCGGCGCGCGCGAGCGCCATGCGTTCGACGACATGGGCGCCCTGCAGCGCGACTGGCGCAACCCGCAGGCCGAGCGGGTGCTGCCGCGGCTGCTCGAGGCGCTCGACCGGGCCGCCGCATCGCCGCGCGATCTCGCGCTGATCGACGCGCTCGAGGCGTGGCAATCCGCGCCCGACGACATGCCGGACTCGGTCGCGGCGCTGGTCTTCGAGCACTGGTACCTCGCGCTGGCCGAGGTCCTGTTCGCCGACGCCCTCGGCGAAGGTTTCGACCGGCTGATGCGGCACAACTACGTGGTCGCCGCCGCGATCGACCGCTTGCTGCTCGAGCCCGACCCCCATCCGTGGTGGCGCGGCGAGCGGGACGGGATGATCCGGCGGGCGTTCGCGCGGGCGGTCGAAGCGATCGCCGTGACGCAGGGTCCGGATCCCGGCGCGTGGCGCTGGGATCGCGCGCAGCGCGTGCGGCTGCGTCACGAACTGGGGCGCCTCGCGGCGCCGCTCGGCTGGCTGTTCGACGGGCCGGAGCGGCCGTGGGGCGGCGGGCCGCACACGGTCGGACGCGCGAACTGGCGCTACGCGCGTCCGTTCCGGGTGTCGCACGCGGCGACCGTGCGCTACGTCGCGGCCTTCGGGCCCGAGCGACCAAGGGTCGCTGCGGCGATTCCGGGAGGCCAGGGCGGCCATCCGTCGTCGCGCCACTACCTCGACCAGTTCGATGCGTGGCTCGAGGGCCGGCTGCTGCCGGTCGCCTCGCGCCCCGAGGAGCTCGGTCCGGCCACGATCTTCCTGTGGCCGCAGGGTTCGCCGCCGCCCGGCCGCTGAACTGGCGTCGCGGAGGCCGCGCCGGTCTACCAGGGCAGGCGGTCGAGGTCGACGTTGCCGCCCGACAGGATCACGCCGACGCGGCGGCCGCGGAACCGCTCGGGGTGCTCGAGGATCGCGGCGAGACCGATCGCGCCGGAGGGCTCGACGACCTGCTTCAGCCGCTCCCAGATCATCCGCATCGCCGCGAGCGTGCGCGCGTCCGGTACCGTGAGGATGGCCTCGGCGTGTCGGCGCAGGATCTCGAAGGTGGTCGGGCCCAGTTCGGCGCGCAATCCGTCGCAGATCGTGTCCGGGCGCAGGCCGGTGATGCGGTGCCCGGCCGCGAGCGAGGCGTGTGCGTCCGCGGCGCCTGCGGGCTCGGCGCCGACCAGCCGTGCGCGCGG
>PVBP01000029.1 GCA_002995625.1 Lysobacteraceae bacterium
GTCGATCGCGATCAGGGTCGGAGCCGGCGTGCCGGCCGGCGGCGGCAGTCCGCGGCGCGTCGGCGCCGCGGCGCGCGCGCGGTCGCGGATGAAGCGCTTGACCAGCCGGTCCTCGAGCGAGTGGAAGCTGATCACCGCGAGGCGCCCGCCGGGCACGAGCCGCGCGACCGCCGCCTCGAGCCCGCGCGCGATCTGGCCGAGCTCGTCGTTGACGCGGATCCGCAGCGCCTGGAACGTGCGCGTCGCCGGATGCTGGCCGGGCTCGCGGCGACCGATCGTCGCCGCGACCAGTTCCGCGAGCTCGCGCGTCCGTCGCAGCGGCGCGTCGGCACGACGCGCCACGATCGCGCGCGCGATCCGCCGGCTCATCCGCTCCTCGCCCAGAGTCCACAGCACGTCCGCGATCTCCGCCTCGCCTGCCCGCGCGAGGAACGTCGCCGCGTCCTCGCCCACCGTCGGATCCATCCGCATGTCGAGCGGCCCGTCGCCCTGGAAGCTGAATCCGCGCGCGGCGTCGTCGATCTGCGGCGACGACACGCCAAGGTCCATCAGCACTCCGTCCAGCCCGTCCGCCGTCGCATCCCAGTCCGCGAGTCCGTCGAAGCCGCCATGGCGGATCGCGACCCTCGCATCGCTCCCGAAATCCCGGCGCGCCACCGCGATCGCGTCGGGATCCCGATCCATCAGCAGGAGGCGCCCCTGCGGTCCCAGTTGCCCGAGGATCCGGGCCGCGTGCCCCCCGCGCCCGAAGGTCGCGTCGAGGTACCGACCGCCCGGTCGCACGGCCAGCGCCGCGACCGCCTCCTCGAGCAGCACCGGGACGTGTCCCGACGCGCCCTCGCCTGCCACCTCAGAACCTCAGGCCGAGCAGCTCGTCCGTGAGCTGCGATTCCTCGACCGTCTCGCGCACCTTCGCGAGGTGTGCCTGTTCGCTCCACAGCTCGAAACGCTCGCCCATCCCGAGCAGGACCGCGCGCTTCTCGATGCCGGCCGCGACGCGCTGGCTCGCGGGCAGCAGCAGCCGCGCCGACGCGTCGATCTCGACCTCGGCCGCGGAACCGACCAGCTTGCGCTTGAACGCGCGGTGGACCTCCTTCGCGCCCGGCAGCTTCAGCACCTGTTCGCGCAGCTCCTCGTGGACCTTCGGCGGGAACAGCCACAGCACGCCGGATTCGAAGGGGTCGTAGGTCACGACCAGACGGTTTCCGCAGTGGCGGGACACGAGCTCGCGATAGGCCGTCGGAATCGTCATCCGGCCCTTGTCGTCGATCGTGATCGCGGTCTCGCCCTGGAACATGCCGCCCGCTCTGGGTCCTTGAATCCCACAAAAATCCAGTTTTTCCCACGCTTCGCCACCTTAGTCTTGCGATCCGGCACTGTCAAGAACGCGTCGCGCCTTGCGGCGGGCGGTTCTCGGGCACATTCGCGGCTCGGTTCGGGTCGCCGCCGACGGGATCACCGACGGCCGGCTGAAGGCGCGCCATCGGCGGGAATCACGACCGCGCCGTGGGCTGATAGGGTTCATGGGCGGAGTCGGCCGGACAGCCGCCGCGCGCAAGCGGGGAGGAAAGTCCGGGCTCCACAGGGCGAGGTGCCAGGTAACGCCTGGGCGGCGCGAGCCGACGGAAAGTGCAACAGAGAGGAGACCGCCGAACGACGCCCTCGGGCGTGCGTGGCAAGGGTGAAACGGTGCGGTAAGAGCGCACCGCGGCGCCGGCAACGGCGACGGCACGGCAAACCCCACCTGGAGCAAGACCGAATAGGGGTGCGATGGCGTGGCCCGCGCCGCACCCGGGTTGGTCGCTGGAGCCGGCGCGCGAGCGTCGGCCTGGAGGAATGGCTGTCGGGCGCGCGCGGCGACGCGCGCGTCGCACAGAACCCGGCTTACAGGCCGGCTCCGCTCGATCGAGCGGCTCGCCGCGGCGCGTCGACCGCGGCGAGCCTGACGCCCGCCCGAGACCGATCGGCGGGCGTCGCGTCAGTCCGCGTCGGGCTCGCGCACGATGCGCCCGCGCGCGACGACGAAGACCACCCGCTCCAGCACCGTGACATCGGCCAGCGGATCGCCCGGCACCGCGATCAGGTCCGCGGACTTGCCGGGCGCGAGCGTGCCGATCTCGTCGGCGAGGCCGAGCAGTTCGGCGGCCCCGGTGGTCGCCGAGACCAGCGCCTCGCGCGGCGTGAGCCGCCCCTCGCGCACCATGATCGCGAACTCCTCGGCATTGCGGCCGTGGTCGGACACGCCGGCGTCGGTGCCGAAGGCGATCCGGATCCCGGCGGCGTGGGCCTGGCGGATGTTGCGGCCGGTCGCCTCGAGCCGCTCGCGGATCTTCGCCTCGACCACCGGCGTGTAGCGGCCGGTGCCGAGGTTCTCGCGGTAGGCGATGGTCGGCGACAGCGTCGGCACCAGCCACGCGCCGGCGGCCTTCATCGCGCGGATGCCGTCGGCGTCGACGAAGGTCGCGTGCTCGACCGAATCGACGCCGGCGCGCGCCGAGGCCGCCACGCCGCGCGGCCCGTGCGCGTGCGCGGCGACCCTGAGGCCCAGTCCGTGCGCAGTGGCGACGATCGACTCGAGCTCCTCGTCGCTGAAGTGCTGGTCGAGGCCGCGGTTCTGCTGCGACAGCACGCCACCGGTGGCCGCGAGCTTGATCACGTCGGCGCCCGCGCGCGACAGCCGCCGCACGCGTTCGGCACACTGGATCGCCCCGGTGCAGGTGTTGCCGGCATCGAGCGCCTCGGCGACCTCGGGCCGGAAGTTGTTGCCGACATCGCCATGGCCGCCGACGATCGAGATCATCTGGCCGGCGGCCAGGATGCGCGGGCCGATCACCTCGCCGCGCGCGATCGCGTCGCGCAGCGCGTAGGCGGACTGGCGCGGCGCGCCGAGGTCGCGCACCGTGGTGAAGCCGGCGCGCACGGTCCTGGCCGCGTTGACCACGCCGTTGATCGTGCTGGCCTCGACCGGCACCACGGCCGACTGCCACCACTGGCGGTCCGGATTCGAGGTCAGATGCACGTGGCTGTCGACGAGGCCCGGCAGCACCGTCCGCGAGGCATCGAAGCGCCGTTCGCGCACCACGTCGCCCGCCTGGCGATGGGCATCGATCGCCGCGTCGGCACCGGCCAGCACTGCGACGATGCGGCCATCGCGGATCACGACGGTGCGCGGCGCCGGATCGCCGCGTCGCGCGTCCTCGAGCACGCGCTCGGCGCGCACGACGAGGAGTTCGCCGGCCATGGCAGCCGGTGCCGCGGCCACGGCGTGGGCGACGACGAGGGCCAGCGCGATCGTTCGCATCGAAGACTCCGTGGGCGTGAGCGGCAATGGTGGGCCTGACTTTCGGCCGATCCGGCAGGACATGCGCGGGACTATAGTGCGCCGGAGCCGAATGCCCGGCCTCGTGGAGCCGCGCCATGACCGAAGCCCAGGACCCCCTGCCGCCTTCGCCGCCGCCCGCGCCGGTCACGGCCGTCAGCGACGACCGGATCCCGCCCGCCGATCGCCAGATGGCGATGCTGACGCACCTGCTCGCGCTCGCGAACTACGTCGCCTTTCCAGCCGGGCTGATCGCGGTGCTGGTGCTGTGGCTGGTCAAGAAGGACGACTCGCCGCCGCTCGACCGCGTCGGCCGCGAGGTCCTCAACTTCAACCTGTCGATGCTGATCTACGGGATCGTCAGCGTCATCCTGGTCCTCGTGCTGATCGGGATCGGCCTGCTGATCGCGCTGTGGGTCTTCGGCCTCGTGGTCACGATCGTCGCGGCGGTGCGCGCCAACGAGGGCCACTACTACCGCTACCCGCTCACGATCCGCTTCCTCTGAGCGCCGCGCCGGTCGCGACCTGCGGTCGCTCCTGCGGAAGGATCGTTCCTTCGACGCAGGAGCGAGCGCAGCTCGCGATCGCGTCGTAGCCCGCTGTCTCACGACCCACCAAAGGCCACCCGGGTCGCGACCTGCGGTCGCTCCTACGGAAAGCTCGTTCCTTCGACGTAGGAGCGAGCGCAGCTCGCGATCTCGCGGCCGCCCGACGCGGCACCGAGAACGAACCGATCCGCCCGTCGCGACCTGCGGTCGCTCCTACGGAAAGCTCGTTCCTTCGACGTAGGAGCGAGCGCAGCTCGCGATCATGTCGCAAACCGTTGTCTCTTGGCCCGCCACGGGCCGCGCGGGTCGCGACCTGCGGTCGCTCCTTCGGAAGGATCGTTCCTTCGACGTAGGAGCGAGCGCAGCTCGCGATCTCGCGGCCGCCCGACGCGGCACCGAGAACGAACCGATCCGCCCGTCGCGACCTGCGGTCGCTCCTACGGAAGGATCGTTCCTTCGACGCAGGAGCGAGCGCAGCTCGCGATCGCAGCGCCACCTGGCAACGCCGTTGCGCCGTGCCGGATCCGATGCGTCAGGCGGTTCTTCGACGCCCCTCGCGCTTCGGCTTCAGCATCGTGCCGGTGCAGTCCTTCGCGCCGCAGCGGCAGGCCCAGATCTGCTTGAGCCGCCGCGAGTGCCGCTGCTCGAGCCGGATGCCGTAGTCGTACGTGATCTCCTCGCCCGGATGGATCGCGCGGATCGCCTCGATCACGACCTTGTCGCGCGCGGGGTCGCCGTCGTCGGCCTCGATCCGGAACGCGGTGGCGTTCGGCGCGCACGAATGGTTGATCCAGCGCGCGACGTTGCCGTCGTGGTTGGCGTCGATCACGTAGCGGTCGTTGAGCGTGAACAGGAAGGTGTGCCCGGTGTCGGTCGAGCCACCGTAGATCCGGTTCGCCTCGTCGTGGGTCCGCAGCCGCCCCTTGTACTCGACGATGGTCTCGCCGCGCGCGATCCCGGCAGTCGCGAAGACCCCGTGGCCGTGGATGTTCGAGCTGCGGCGTTCGATCTTGGGCTTGCGCTTGGCGGTCGGCATGGGTTCCGTCGATCCGGGAAAGCCGCGATTGTGGAGGCAGGCGTCCGATCACGGAAGCGGTGGCCTTGCGGTGGCCGCGCAGATTGCGATCGGGCCGCTGCTAGCCTCGCGCGATGCTCGACCACATCCTCGTCGCGGCGGTCGCATTCGGGGCCTCGCTGCTGACCTTCTTCTCGGGCTTCGGTCTCGGCACGCTGCTGATGCCGGTGTTCGCGCTGCTTTTTCCGCTGCCGCTCGCGGTCGCGGCGACCGCGGTCGTGCATCTCGCCAACAACCTGTACAAGGCCGGCCTCGTCGGCCGCCATGCGGATCGCGGCGTGGCCCTGCGCTTCGGGTTGCCGGCGATCGCGGCGGCCTTCGCCGGCGCCGCGCTGCTCGCAACGCTCGGCGAACGCGCGTCGCTGGCGCGCATCGAGGTCGGCGCGCTGACCCTCGAGCCGAGCGCCCTGGGTCTCGTGATCGGATCGACGATCGTCGCTTTCGCGCTGGTCGAATGGCATCCACGGCTCGCGTCGCTGTCGGTGCCGGCGCGCTGGATGCCGCTCGGCGGGCTCGTCGCCGGCTTCTTCGGCGGCCTCTCGGGGCACCAGGGCGCACTGCGCTCGATGTTCCTGATCCGCGCCGGGCTCTCGAAGGAAGCCTTCGTCGCGACCGGCGTCGTGGTCGCGATCGCGGTCGATCTCGCACGCCTCGCGGTCTACGGCACCGGCGGCCTCGCCGCGCTGGCACGGTCCGAAGCGGGCGTCGGCGCGCTGATCGGAACGGCCACGCTCGCGGCCTTCGCCGGCGCCTGGCTCGGCGCCCGGCTGCTGGCCAAGGTCACGCTCGCGGGCGTCCAGCGCGTGGTCGCGATCGGACTGGTCCTGATCGGATCGGCCCTCGCGCTGGGCCTCGTCTGACGGACCGCGACCCGCGCCTGCAGGAGTACGATCGGGGCAGGCTTCCGGAGCCGCCATGCGCTTCGAACACCTCGTCGAGATCAACGATCCGCTGATGCCGCTGCTCGATCCGCTGACTCGCGACCAGCTGTGGCGAGGGCTCGAACGACGCGCGCGCCATCCGCTCGATTTCCGGCCCGACTTCGACGACTGCCGGCTGCTCGGCGCCGGTGACGACTGGCTCGCCCACGAGCTGACCTTCGGCCGCCACGTCTATCGCGAGGAAGTGCGCTTCGAGCCGCAGCGCTCGATCCGCTACCGGATCGTCGGCGAGGATCCGCACGCCGGCAGCGAACTGCTGGTCACGATCGAGGAGCCCTCGCCCGGCGCGCTGTGGGTGCGCTTCCGCTACGAGACCGTCATCGTCGATGCCGATGATTCGGGCCCGGCGCTCGACGATGCGCGCCGGGCCGCGTACCGCGAGGCCGACATCGACACGATCCGTCGCATCCGTCAGTTTGCCGCGCTCGGCGAGCTCGACTGATCGATCCGCGAACCACCGATGCACTGGGCTTCCCTCCTCGCCGATGGGCTGGTCGTGATCCACTGGGGCGTGGTCGCCTTCGTGGTCGGCGGGCAGTTGCTGTTCATGGCCGGTGCGATCGATTGGCGCCTGATGGGCACCGGCGACGACGCGCCCGGCCTGCGCGGCGCGATCGTGCGCGCGACCCGCGACCCGTGGCTCCGGTTCGCGCACCTCGCGACGATGGCGTGGATCGTGGTCAACACCTGGCTCGGCAAGCTGTGCTTCCTGACGGTCTGGGAGTACGCGCTGCGCGACCTTGCCGGCGAGGCGCGCGGCGATGCGAGCTTCATCGAGCGCTGGCTCGCCGAGGCGCTCTACATCGAGGCGCCGTGGTGGGTCTTCATCGCGGCCTACACGGCGTTCTTCGCGCTGGTGGTGGCGACGTTCCTGATCGCGCCGCCGAGGCGGCGGCGAAGCTAGATCCGGAGCGCCTCAGAACCACGCGTACTTCCACATCCACGCGAGTCCGAACAGCGTCCAGAACAGGCCGACGGCCTTCTGGCCGAGCCGCCCCGCGAGCCAGCGCAGGGCGAGGAAGGCGCCGATCGCGAGCAGCAGGCGCTGGCCGTTGTCGAGGGCGTTCCAGCGGTCACGGAGGGTCTGCATCGTCCTAGGTCCCGGTCGAGGCGGGGAGATCCCGCCGGCAGCGTCAGGATCCACGTCGAGTGACCGGCGATGCAGTCGCGATCGCCACCCGCGCCGGGTGACGACCGTCATCCGCGCCGATAGCAGGGGCTTCGGCGACGCCTGATAGTCTCCGACGATGACTTCGATCTCGCCCGGGGACTCCGTGCATCCCGCCCTTGCCCCGGGCGTGCGCCGTCGCGAGGTCTTCGGCTGGGCGATGTTCGACTTCGCGAACTCGAGCTACACGACGGTCGTCATCACCGCGGTCTTCAACGCCTACTTCGTCGCCACGGTGGCCGGCGGCGCGCCATGGGCGACGCTGGCCTGGACCTCGGCGCTGGCCGTGTCCTACGCGCTGATCATGCTGACCGCGCCGGTCATCGGCGCCTTCGCCGACCTGCGCGCGGCGAAGAAGCGGCTGATGCTGGTGACCACGATCGGCTGCGTCGCGTGCACCGCGGCGCTCGCGCTGGCGGGGCCCGGGACGCTGTGGCTCGCGGTCGTGATGATCGTGCTGTCGAACTGGTTCTTCTCGACCGGGGTCAACGTCAACAGCGCGTTCCTGCCGGAACTCGCGCGCAGCGAGGCGCTCGGCCGCGTCTCGGGCTGGGGCTGGGGCCTCGGCTACATCGGCGGCCTGCTCGCGCTCGCGGTCTGCGTGGCCTGGGTGATCGCGGCCGAGGGCCGCGGCGACGGGCCGACCGAGTACGTGCCGGCGACGATGCTGATCACCGCCGGATTCTTCGCGCTGGCCGCGATCCCGACCTTCGCGTTCCTGCGCGAGCGCGCCGAGCCCCAGGCCGATGCGGCGCCGGTCGGCACGCTGGTCCGCGAGAGCTTCGCACGACTCGCGCACACGATCCGCCACGCGCTGGCCTTCCGCGACCTCGCGACGCTGCTCGCCTGCATCGTCTGCTACCAGGCCGGCATCCAGACGGTGGTCGCGCTGGCCGCGGTCTACGCGCAGGAGGCGCTCGGCTTCGACACCCGGCAGACGCTGGTGCTGGTGCTGGTGGTCAACATCACGGCCGCGGTCGGCGCCTTCCTGTTCGGCCCGGTGCAGGACCGCCTCGGACACCGCGCGAGCCTCGCGCTGATCCTCGTGGTCTGGCTGGCGACCGTGCTGGTGGCCTGGCGCGCGACCGACCTCGTGACCTTCTGGGTGGCCGCGAACCTCGCCGGCTTCGGCCTCGGCGCCGCGCAGTCGGCCGGGCGCGCGCTGGTCGGCTATCTCAGCCCCGAGCATCGCCGCGCCGAGTTCTTCGGCCTCTGGGGGCTCGCGATCAACCTCGCCTCGATCATCGGCCCGATGACCTACGGCGCGGTCAGCTGGCTCGGCGGCGGCGACCACCGCCTCGCGATGCTGACGACCGGGCTGTTCTTCATCGCCGGGCTCGCGGTGCTGGCCGCGGTCAACGTCCGCCGCGGCCGCGAGGCGGCACTGGCCGACCGCAGCTGAGCGCCGCGCCGATCGGCGCCTTCGGCCCACCGCGGGACGCGGCTTGAACCCGGCGAAGGGGTCGCCCACAATCGGGCCATGGCCACGCCGAAGTCGTCCCCATACGAAGTCGAGGTCGAGGTCGCGACCCGGTTCCTCGATGACCAATCCTCTCCGGACGAAAACCGCTTCGTCTTCGCGTACTCGGTCACGATCCGCAATCGCGGCGAGGTGCCGGCGAAGCTGATGTCGCGCCACTGGATCATCACCGACGCCAACGGCAAGGTGCAGGAGGTGCGCGGCGACGGCGTGGTCGGCGAGCAGCCGTGGATGCGGCCGGGCGAGGATTTCCAGTACACCTCCGGCGCCGTGCTTGAGACCGCGATCGGCACGATGCGGGGCAGCTACCAGATGCTCGCGGACGACGGCACGCGCTTCGACGCGCCGATCCCCGAGTTCACGCTGTCGATCCCGCGCACGCTGCACTGAGCCGTCGCGCGACGTGGCCACCTACGCGATCGGCGACGTCCAGGGCTGCCATGAGCCGCTGGCACGCCTGCTCGACAAGCTCCGGTTCGACCCGGCACGCGACCGGCTCTGGTTCTGCGGCGACCTCGTCAACCGCGGCGGCCAGTCGCTCGAGACGCTGCGCCTGATCCGCTCGCTCGATGCGGTCTCGACCGTCGTGCTCGGCAATCACGACCTGTCGCTGCTCGCGATCGCGGAACGCGACGAGGCCGACCAGCGCCGCGTCAATCCGGATCTCCAGCGCGTGCTGTTCGCCGAGGATCGCGCCGAGCTGCTCGGCTGGCTGCGGATGCGCCCGCTGTTCCACGTCGACCGCGAGCTCGGGTTCGCGATGGTGCACGCCGGGCTGGCGCCGAAGTGGACGCTGGCGATCGCCGCGCGCCGCGCCGCCGAGGTCGAGGCGAAGCTGCGCGGTGACGCCTACCGCCGCCTGCTCGAGCAGATGTATGGCAACAAGCCGGCGGCGTGGTCGCCGAAGCTCGACGGCATCGAGCGCCTGCGCGCGATCATCAACGTGATGACGCGGATGCGTTTCTGCGACGTCCGCGGCCGCATCGCCTTCGATGCGAAGGGCCGCCCGGGCACGCAGCCACCCGGGCAGTATCCGTGGTTCGAGGTGCCGGGCCACGCCCGGCGCGACCTGCCGCTGGTGACCGGCCACTGGTCGACGCTGGGCCTGTTCATGGGCCTTGGCATCTACGCGCTCGACACCGGCTGCGTCTGGGGCGGCAAGCTGACCGCACTCGAGCTCGGACCCGAGCCGCGCGTGATCCAGGTGCCCGGCCGCGCCGATCCGGCTCCGGGACCGCGCGAGGACTGAGACCGCCGTGGTCCGGCCCGCGACCCCGTCGCCTGCCGATCGCGCGACGGCGGCCGCGATCGTGACCGGCCTCGTCGTGGTCGGACTCGTGGCGACGCTCGCGATCGAAACTCTGGTCGGGGCGCCGGAATCACTCGTCGATCTCGGCTTCGGCTACGGCCCGGCGATCGCCGACGTGATCGAGGGCCGGGGCCTCGCCGACGCCGCGCGGCTGCCGGCCATCCCGTACGCGCTCGGTTGGTTCGCGCGGGTCGTGGACGATCCGCTGGCCGCGACCCTCGCGAAGAACCTGCTGGTGCTGCCGCTGCTCGGCTGGCTGCTGGCGCGGGTCTGGCTCGATGGCCCGCGCGACCTCGTCGTCGCCAGCGGCATCGTGTTCCTGCTCGCCTTCCCGCAACTGGTCCGCCACACGCTGGCGCTGGTGCCCGAGGAGGGATGGCTGGTCCCGATCCTCGCGCTGGCGTTCCACCGGTTCCTCGTCACCCGCCCCGACGACCCCGCCCCCGCGTTGCTGCCGGCCGCGCTCGCACTGGCGGCCGGCGCGTGGATCAAGACCACGATGCTCGCGCTCGCGCCGCTCATCGCCGCGCTCCTGGCCTGGAAGTCCGGGCGACCGCGCGTTGCGCTGCTGACGCTGGGCCTCGTGGCGGCTTCGATCCTCGCGCTGTCGGCCGTCCATCTCGCCAACACCGGCCGCTTCACGCCAACGAGCTCGCTCAACGGCTACGAGCTGTGGAAGGGCAACAACCCCGCGGCGCTCGCGCACTTCCCCGAGCGCAGTCTCGATGCGATCAGCCACCTCGCGCCCGCGCCGGCGCCCGGCGAGGACGAGTGGGCGTGGAGCCGGCGCTGCACGGATGCGGCGGTCGCGTTCTGGCGCGAGCAACCCGAGGCCGCGCGCGAACTCCTCCGACGCAAGCTCGGGCAGGTGTTCTTCCGGATTCGCGGCGAGGCATCGCCGTCCGACTTCACCGGCCGGGACTTGCTCAAGCCGATCGGCGTCGCGTGGATGCTGGGCTTCCGGATCGCGCTGTGGCTTGCGATCGGCCTCGCGGTCGCGACGCTCGTCCGCGCGGCAGTGCGTCGCGACGTGCCGCGCGAGGCGTGGATCGACGCGATCGGCTTCCTCGCCCTGCTGGCGGCCTTCGTCGCGCCGTTCCTGATCGCATGGGGCACCGAGCGCCGGCTGATGCCGATCGTGATCCCGGTGTTCCTGTACCTGTGGTCGGTCTGGCGGCGATGGCGCGTCCGCACGGATCACTCGCGGCCGATTCGCGCGTAGTCGACGAACTCGAACGCGTGCGCGTGCCGCGCGTCCGCCGGGTGCGGCTCGCGCGCGACCTCGCGCCAGTGCGCCGGGTCGAGCGGGGGAAAGAACGCGTCGGCGCCCGCGACCTCGGCGTCGACCCGGGTCAGCCAGAGCGCGTCGGCATGCGGCAGGGCGAGCGCGTAGACCTCGGCGCCGCCGATCACGACGAGCGGCGCCTCGCCGACGCGCGCCCGCGCCTCGTCGAGGCTCGCGACCGCGACCTGCCCGTCGAATGGCGCCCGGCCACCGCGCGTCAGCACCAGGTTGATCCGCCCCGGCAGGGCCCGACCGATCGACTCGGCGGTCCTGCGGCCCATCAGCACCGCGTGGCCCAGCGTCCGGGCCTTGAAGCGCTTCAGGTCGTCCGGCAGGTGCCACGGCAGCGCGTTGCCGCGGCCGATCGCGCCCGCGCGATCGAGCGCGGCGATGACGACCAGCCTCGGCGGACTCGCCGCCGGTGCGGTGCTCACGCGGCGGTTTCCTTCGCCAGCGCGTGCGGCGCGACCCGCGCGAGCTGGCGGTCGTGCATGCGCGCGAGCAGCAGCTGGGCCGCGATCGCGCCGACCAGTGCGAGCAGCATGTCCTTCTGTGCGTCCCACTCGTCGCCCTGCGTGCCGAGGAAGGCCTCGGCGCCCTGCCCGGCGGCCTCGGCGGCGACCCACTCGATCAGCTCGTAGAAGGCGCTGAACGACAGGCACACGCACAGCACGAGGTAGAACAGCCAGCCGCCGCGGCGCAGCGGCGTCGCGCGCAGCAGCACCTCGCGCGCGAGGATCGCCGGCACGAAGCCCTGCGCGAAATGACCGATGCGGTCGTAGTGGTTGCGCTCGAAGCCGAACCAGTCCTGCATCCAGAAGCCGAGCGGCACCTCGGCGTAGGTGTAGCGGGCGCCGACGACCAGGATCACCGCGTGCATCGCGATCAGGCCGTAGAGCAGCGGCGTCAGCGGGTGGCGCCGGAAGGTCGCGAGCAGGATCGGCACGCCGATCATCACCGGCAGCGCCTCGGCCCACCAGGTCGCGCGGTCGGCCGGATTCACGGCGGACCACGCGAGCGCGGCCAGCACGACGACGAGCCACGCGAGTGGCCCGCGCGCATCGACCGCGTTCACACGGCGACCGGGGCCTTGATCGCCGGATGGCATTGGTAGTCCTCGATGCGGATGTCGTCGTAGCCGAAGTCGAACAGCGAGCGCACGGCCGGGTTCAGCACCAGCCGCGGTGGCGGGAACGGCTCGCGCGCCAGCAGGGTCTCGGCCTGCTCGAGGTGGTTCAGGTACAGGTGCGCGTCGCCGAGCGTGTGCACGAAGTCGCCAGGCTCGAGGTCCGTGACCTGCGCGACCATGTGCGTCAGCAGCGCGTAGCTCGCGATGTTGAACGGCACGCCGAGGAACACGTCGGCCGAGCGCTGGTAGAGCTGGCACGATAGCCGACCCTGCGCGACGTGGAACTGGAACAGCGTGTGGCAGGGCTGGAGCGCCATGCGGTCGAGCTCGCCGACGTTCCACGCGCTGACGACGAGACGCCGCGAATCGGGGTTGCGACGGATCTCGTCGACGACCCATGCGATCTGGTCGTGGACGCGCCCGTCGGCGCCGCGCCAGGCGCGCCATTGCGCGCCGTATATCGGACCGAGCTCGCCGTCCGCGTCGGCCCACTCGTCCCAGATCGTGACCCCGTGCTCGCGCAGCGAGGCGACGTTGGTCTCGCCGCGCAGGAACCACAGCAGCTCGTGCACGATCGAGCGCAGGTGCAGCTTCTTGGTCGTCAGCAGCGGGAAGCCGGCCGCGAGGTCGAAGCGCATCTGGTGGCCGAAGACCGACAGCGTGCCGGTCCCGGTGCGGTCCGACTTGCGCGCGCCCTCGGCGAGGATGCGGCGGACGAGATCGTGATAGGCCTGCATCGACTAGCCGCTCCCGCCGTCGCGGATCACCGGCACCACGGTCGGGCTGCGACGCGAGGCCACGAGCAGCGCAACGCCGACCGCGAGCAGCGGCAGCGTCAGCAGCTGGCCCATCGTCAGCCAGCCGAACGCGAGATAGCCGATGCCGGCGTCGGGCACGCGCACGAACTCGACTGCAAAGCGGGCGAGGCCGTAGCCGATCGCGAACAGGCCCGCGACCGCGTACCGGGGCCGCGGCCGCGACGAGTACCACCACAGCACGACGAACAGCACGAGTCCCTCGAGCGCCGCCTGGTAGAGCTGCGAGGGGTGGCGCGCGTAGGCGTCGAGCTGGCCGGCCGCGTGCAGTTCGGCGAGCCGCGCGAGCGGCAGCGAGCGCTCCGGCTCCGGCAGTCCCGATGGGAATACGACGCCCCACGAGCCACCGGTCTCCTTGCCCCACAGCTCGCCGTTGATGTAGTTGCCGATGCGCCCGAGGCCGAGTCCGGGCGGCACCAGCGGCGCGACGAAGTCGACCGCGTCCCAGAACGCGATCCGGTTCCGGCGCGCCCACCACCAGCCGGCCACGAGCACGCCGAGGAGCCCCCCGTGGAAGCTCATCCCGCCCTCCCAGACGCGCAGCAGCATCAGCGGATCGAGCAGCCATTCGTGCCAGCCGTAGAACAGGATCCAGCCGAGCCGCCCGCCGGCGATCACGCCGACCATCCCGTAGAACATGAGGTCGCCGAACGCGGCCTCGCTGACCGGCAGTCGGCCGTGCGCGAGGCGGCGGCGACCGAGCCACCACGCGACCGCGAACGCCGCGAGGTACATGAGGCCGTACCAGTGGATCGCGACGGGCCCGAGATCGAGCGCCACCGGGTCGATCGTGTGGAGATGCGTCATCGGCGGATCGAAGCCTGCCTGGCCGGCGGGACCGCGATTGTCGCCGAAGGCGGGCCGCTCATGCCGGCGGCAGGTGGGCGATCACGCCCTTCAGGTAGCTGGTCTCCGGGATCGCCGGCAGGATCGGATGGTCCGGCGCCTGCCCGAGCTGCGCGAGGACCCGGTAGTCGCGCGCCAGCCGCGCGGCACCATGGCCGACCGCATCGACGAAGGCATCGCGCGGCATGTGGAACGAGCACGAGCAGGTGACGAGGATGCCGTCGTCCGCGAGCACCCGCATCGCGAGCTCGTTGATCCGGCGATAGGCCATGCGGCCCTCGGGAAAGTCCTTGCGCCGCTTGACGAAGGCCGGCGGATCGACGATCACGACGTCGAAGCGCCGGCGCTGCTGGCGCAGCTCGCGCAGCACCTCGAAGGCATCGCCGACCAGCGCCGTCACGCGGTCCGCCCGTCCGTTCAGGGCCGCGTTCGCCTCGACCTGCGCGGCGGCCTGCGCCGAGGCATCGAGGCAGGTCACCTCCGCCGCGCCGAGCGCCGCCGCGCGGATGCCCCACGCACCGACGTAGCTGAAGCAGTCGAGCACGCGCGCGCCACGGACGAAGCGCCCGAGCAGGTCGCGGTTCGCGCGCTGGTCGTAGAACCAGCCGGTCTTCTGGCCGCGGACCGGATCGACCGCGAACTCGACGCCGCCCTCGAGAACCCGGACCGATGTCGGCAGCTCGCCGATCCCGGCCTCGACGTACTCCGGCAGCGCCTCGAGCTGGCGCACGCTGCCGGCGTTCTTCCACACCAGCGCCCGCGGCGACAGCACCTCGGCGACCGCGGCCTCGATCTCGCCGCGCAGCGCCTCCATCCCGGCGGTCGCGATCTGGCCGACCAGCACGTCGTCGAAGCGGTCGAGCACCAGGCCCGGCAGGCCATCGGACTCGCCGTAGACCAGCCGGTAGTGCGGCGAGTCGAAGAGGCGCGCGCGCAGCGCGAGCGCGGCCTGAAGGCGCTCGGCGACGAGCCGCCGATCGAGCGCGCGGGCCGGATCGCGCGCGACGATCCGCGCCGCGATCAGTGCGTTCGGATTGACGTAGCCGACGCCGAGCGGCCGTTCGCGGTCGTCGACGACGAGCGCGTGCTGGCCCGGCGTGAAGCCGCCGAGCGGCGTCCGCGCGACGTCGACCTCGTTCGAGAACACCCACCGATGGCCGTCGCGGATCCGGCCGTCCTCGCCACGCTTCAGGCGCAGCGTCGCGAGCCCGCCGCCCGGCGCGGCGGCGGCCATCAGCGGCGGTCCGGATCGAAGTGCCGGACCAGCCCGGCCCAGCAGTCCTGGTAGTTGCGCTGGCGCTCGTCGGCGTCGAGCGCCTGGCGCGTCGGCCGGATCACCGCGCGGGACTCGAACATGAAGGCCATCGTGTCGCGGATGTGGTCCGGCTTCGTCGTGTCGGCGGCGCTGGCCTTCGCGAAGGTCTCGGCGTCGGGACCGTGGCCGCTCATGCAGTTGTGCAGGCTGGCGCCGCCCGGCGCGAAGCCCTCGGCCTTGGCGTCGTAGACGCCGTGGACGAGGCCCATGAACTCGCTCGCGACGTTGCGGTGGAACCACGGCGGCCGGAAGGTGTCGGTGCCGACCAGCCAGCGCGGCGGGAAGATCACGAAGTCGAGGTTCGCGGTGCCCGGCGTGTCCGAGGGACTCGTCAGCACGGTGAAGATCGACGGGTCCGGGTGGTCGTAGCTGATCGAGCCGATCGTGTTGAAGCGGCGCAGGTCGTAGCGGCACGGCGCGTGGTTGCCGTGCCAGGCGACGACGTCGAGCGGCGAGTGGCCGATCGGCGCGCGCCACAGCGCGCCCTGGAACTTGGCGATCAGCTCGTACTCGCCGAGCTGGTCCTCGTACCACGCGACCGGATACTCGAAGTCGCGCGGGTTCGCGAGGCCATTCGAGCCGATCGGTCCGAGATCCGGGATGCGCATCGGCGCGCCGAAGTTCTCGCAGACGTAGCCGCGGGCCTCGCCGTCGAGCAGCTCGACGCGAAAGCGGATGCCGCGCGGGATCAGCGCGACCTGCTGCGGCTCGATCTCGATCAGCCCGCACTCGGTCGCGATCCGGAGCGCGCCCTGCTGCGGCACGATCAGGAACTCCCCGTCGGCGGAATACAGGAACCGCCCCTGCATCGAGCGGTTGGCGGTGTAGACGTAGATGCCCACGCCCGACTGCACGGCCGCGCCGCCGTTGCCGGCCATCGTGTACATGCCATCGACGAAGTCGGTCGGCGCCTTCGGGATCGGACGCGGCGACCAGCGCAACTGGTTCGGCGACGGCGCCGCCTCGTCGAAGCGGTTGTGCCAGTGCTCGTGGCGATGCGGCACGAACTCGCCGTGCACCGCCGCCGGCCGGATCCGGTAGAACCACGAACGCCGGTTCGCGTGCCGCGGCGCGGTGAACGCGGTGCCGGAGATCTGCTCGGCGTAGAGGCCGTAGGGCGCGCGCTGCGGCGAGTTGCGGCCGACCGGGAGCGCGCCAGGCAGCGCCTCGGTCGCGAACTCGTTGCCGAAGCCGGTCTGGTAGCGGAGGGCGGTGGTCATCGTGGGTCCTCTTTGCTAAGGGTCGCCGCCTGGCGCGCGTCGATGGCGATCCGTTGCTGGATCAAGCCTCGCTGGTACTCACTCACTGCCGTGCAGGCAAGCCGCTCCAGCAGCACCTGGTCACTGGCGAGACCGGCAGCGACGACCGCCCGGCAGAACTCGTGGTCCTTGTCACGCCCAGCGGCGTACTTCGAGATCAGGAGGTCGTGGACCTCGAGGCACAGGCCGACGTACCCGCTGGTGTTCGGATTCTCCACCGCCACCAACCGCTCGCTCCACCTCTCGGGCAGTACGGCCGTCGCGACGTCGACGCCGTCGGCGAAGTAGCCGAATGCATCATGGAAGGGAGACAGCTCGCCGAGCGAGCCCGTGACGAGATCGGAGCGATTCGGCGCATCGAGCGGAACGAGATCGGCCTCCATGGACAGCAGTGCCCTCGGTGGCGCGCCAGTCGGAAACTGTCCCAGGATCGATTGGCTGCCGATCACGAGGATGCGGCGCGAACCGGTGATCGCGCCCGCGGCCCGGATCAGGTGCTCGAGCTGGTCACGACGCATCGCGCAGGATCGCCCAGCGCTCGCGCGCGCCCAGCACGCCGGCGAAGGGCGAACTCGCCCGCAGGCGCCTTGCCCGTTCGTCATCACCTTCGAGCACTTCGAGCACCGTTTCGACGGGCTGGGCCAGCACCGCTCGCCAGGCCTCGTAGGCGGGCGGGAGCGCGCCGCCGAAGGAGTCCCGCTGCCAGCGATCGAGGTTCTCGCGCGCCCGCGCAACCGGCATCGGGTCGCCGGCGCGCACCCTGCGGGCGATCTCGCGGTGCATTGCCGAGATCTGGCGCTCGATCCTCGCCTTGGCATGACCCGCGGTCATCTGCACTCCAACTTAAGTCAGAGCACGCCGCGGCGCATCTGGTCGCGCTCGATCGACTCGAACAGCGCCTGGAAGTTGCCCTCGCCGAAGCCCTCGTTGCCCTTGCGCTGGATGATCTCGAAGAAGATCGGGCCGATCTGGTTCTCGGTGAAGATCTGAAGCAGCTTGCGCTGCTTGGTCTCGGGGTCGGCGTCGATCAGGATCCGGAGGGCCTTCATCCGCGCCACGTCCTCGCCGTGGTTCGGGATCCGCTCGTCGATCACCTCGTAGTACGTGTCCGGCGTGTGCAGGAAGGTCATCCCGGCGTCGCGCATCGCTGCCACCGTCGCGTAGATGTCGTCGGTGAAGCAGGCGATGTGCTGGATGCCTTCGCCGTGGTAGTGGTCGAGGTACTCGTTGATCTGCGACTTCGGGTCGGCCGACTCGTTGAGCGGGATGCGCACGATGCCGTCCGGCGCGGTCATCGCCTTCGACACGAGGCCGGTCTTGACGCCCTTGATGTCGAAGTAGCGGATCTCGCGGAAGCCGAACAGCCGCTCGTAGTAGTCGGCCCACTTCGCCATGTTGCCGAAGTAGAGGTTGTGCGTGAGGTGGTCGATGAAGGTGAGGCCAAAGCCGGCCGGCCGCGGGTCGGCGCCGGGGATCGGCTCGTATTCGGCGGCGAAGGCCGCGCCCTTGTCGCCGCGGTCGGAGACGAGGTACAGCATGCAGTCGCCGATGCCGCGGATCACCGGCGCGTCGAGCGCGCGGCTGTCGGCGTGATCGGCGATCGGCTCGGCGCCGCGCGCAGTGACCGCCGCGAAGGCCTCGGCGCCGTCGCGCACCCGGATCGCGAAGCCGCAGGCGCAGGGACCGTGCGCCTTGGCGAAGGCCTCGGCGAAGGAGCCTTCGGTCTCGTTGACCAGGAAGATCACGTCGCCCTGGCGGTACAGCGTGATCGGCCGCGAGCGGTGCCGCATCGTCGCGGTGAAGCCCATGCGCCGCATCAGCGCGTGCAGGGCCTCGCGCGAGGCGGCGTCGGGCGCCGCGAACTCGACGAACTCGAATCCGTTGATGCCGAGTGGGTTCTCGAAGGTGCTCGGCTGCATGCCGAGATTCGGCTGGGCGCTCATCGTTCCCTCCCGATGGATCGGAATCGGGATTGTACGGCGAAGGCGCGGCGGCCCAGCGGTCGGGGTTCGGTGCGCCACCACTGATGACGAGCTAGGGCCCGCCTCGGCGCACCATCCGCTTTTCCTGCCTCGTCGTCGCCCCACTCCGCCGCGCGGGATCTACCTCACCCCGTGCATCAGCCGGTTGATCAGCGGCGCGGCGACAAAGTAGATCGCGCCCATCACGAGCCCGATCCAGAACAGCTGCTGGAACACGGTCACGTAGCCCGCGGCGCCAAGCGCCGCATCGCCACCGTGGCTGCCGACCAGCGCCGCCATCCGGCCGGCGACGAAGTTGCCCATCGCGACCGAAAGGAACCAGCCGCCCATCGCAAGCCCGGTCTCGCCCGGATGCGCGAGCCGCGTGACCATCGCGAGTCCGATCGGCGACAGGCACAGCTCGCCGGTGGTGTGGATCAGGTAGGTCAGCATCAGCCACGCCCAGTGAACCTTGCCGTCGGGGCCCGCGAACAGCTGCAACGCCAGCACCAACACGCCGAAGCCGAGCGCCGCCTGCACCAGCGCCAGAGCGAACTTGCGCGGCGTCGACGGATTCATCGCGATCCGGTCGAGCCTCGGCCAGGCCATGGCGAACACAGGCGCCAGCGCGATGATGAAGAGCGCGTTGACCGACTGGAATGCGGTGTAGTGGATCTCGAACAGCCCGAAGAACGAGCGATCCGCGAGGTCGCGCGCGAAGAAGTTCAGCGACGACCCGGCCTGCTCGAACAGCGCCCAGAAGCACATGTTGGCGACGAACAGCAGCAGCATCGCGACATAGCGGTCGCGCTGCTCGGCGCCGTGGCGGAGGCCGCTGACGACGAACCAGGCGGCGAGCCCCAGCATCATCGCGATCAGCACGCCGCCGAGCACGTCGCTCTTGCTCAGCAGGAAGTACACCGGCGCGACCAGCACCAGCGCCCCGATGAGCACCATTGCGACTCCGCCGAAACCCTCGCGCCCTTCCGGCGGCTTGCCGACGTCGTGCAGCCAGCCCTTCAGGAACTGGAACACGGTGAGCCCGAACACCATCCCGACGCCGGCCGCGAAGAAGCCCCACTGGTAGCCGAAGCGCGCGCCGATCAGGGTCCCGCAGACGATCGGCGCAAGGAAGGCGCCGGCGTTGATGCCCATGTAGAAGATCGTGAAGCCCGAATCGCGACGCACGTCGTCGGGCGCGTAGAGCTTGCCGACCATCGTCGAGATGTTCGGCTTGAACAGGCCATTGCCGACCACGATCACCGCGAGCCCGACGAGGAAGGTCGTCAGGTCCGGCGCCATCAGCATGAACAGGCCCGCCGCCATCAGCGCGCCGCCGAGCAGGATCGAACGCTGGTATCCGAGGATCCGGTCGGCGACGAAGCCGCCGGCGATGCCGGTCATGTAGACCAGCGAGGTGTAGCCGCCGTAGGCGAGGCTCGCCTGCTCCTGCGCCTCGGCGGCGCCCAAGTGCGCGAAGAAGGCCTGCGCCACATACACCGCGAGGAAGGCGCGCATGCCGTAGTAGGCGAAGCGCTCCCAGAACTCGGCCCCGAACAGCATCCACAGCCCGCGCGGGTGGCCGAGGAACTCCTCGCCGCCCGCGGTCCGCACCGCACCCCCCTGCTCGCCCATCCCTCCCCCTCGCCGCGGACCCGCGACGGCCCCGATGGCCGCCGATCACCCCGCCGGAAGGCGCGCATTAAAGCACTTCGAAGCGCCAACCGGTTGCGTAGACCCTTATCGCCGCGCGCATTTCAGGTCGCGTGTCCAACGCCGGTCCGGACTCGCGCCCGACCGGTCGGCCCGCTCGGCCGCGCAGAGACACGCCCGGCGCCCCGACCGGGACCAGCCGGCCCAGCGTCGGTCACGGCGCAGCGAACCGCTCGACGCGACTGCGGCTGCTCAGGCGCGCAGCACCTGGTCGAGCGCCCTGCCCTTCGCCAGCTCGTCGACCAGCTTGTCGAGCTGGCGGATCTCCCGCATCAGCGGGTCCTCGACGCTCTCGACCCGGACTTGGCGCGCCACTCCGGCAATCAGGTCACACCGCCTGCGCATCCAGCCTGACCCCGAGGGCCCGCGCGACCTTCAGCACGGTCGCGAAACTCGGGTTGCCGTCGGCGCTGAGCGCGCGGTACAGGCTCGCGCGGCGGAGGCCTGCTTCCCTCGCAACCAGTGACATGCCCTTGGCGCGGGCAATGTCCCCGAGGGCGCGGGCAATGCCAGAGATGTCCTCCGGCGCATCCTCCAGCCACGCATCGAGGCAGGAAGCCATATCCTCGGGGGTGCGCAAGTGCTCGGCGACGTCGTAGCGCGAGGTGCTGGCCTTGGTTGCGAACTTCTTTCGAATGGTCGGCATGGGACTATTCGAGAAATTCCGAATCGACACGCACGGCCATGCGGACCTTCCTCAAAGACCCGACATTGCATAAAAGTTACGAGTGGTCACGAACGTAAATCGGTGCGCGGGACTCAGTCAAGCCGTGACTCCAAAGCAGCCAGCTTCTCAATAAACCGCTTAGCGGTTCGAATCGTGTAAAGCGCCCGCTTTTCTTCCCAGCGACGCGGATTCTCGTTAATCCTGCCGATGCTGGGATGAGCCGCCCACTTGCCCTTCCTCCGAACACGATAGATCAGCTCGGCCAGGTGGGATCCATGCGCCGGGCCGCTGGCTCGATAGTGATGCTCGAGTCCGGAAAGGTTCAAATTCTCGATTTCGGCCATGAGCTCGTCTTCCGTGCTCGCAAGACGCACGAGGTTTTCGCGCGCTGTTCCTCAGTGCGTTCTGTGCGGCCTAACGCTGGAGCTAAGCGGCCACATCAATCGCGAAGCGATTGATTGGGCCGCTTGAGCGAAATGTTAGGCGCAACTGCAGGCAGGCGAGCAGCCTCAGGTACCTGCGCCATGAGCGACCTGAGTTTTGAGATTGACACAGGACGCTGACCATTTCTCTGCATGGCCCCGGCCGCAGACCAGACAGGCTCGCCCGGCCCGTTGTAGATCTCCATCGCCTCCCCTGCACGAGACAAGTGCAGAACGATGAGATGGTCCGGCTTCTCGCGGATCGCTACGGACCTGCCCTGAGTGGCTTTGATCTCGACATATCGCCCGTCTGGCGCCAGAGCGTCGTGTCCTTGATGGGAATGTGGAAGAAGCTGAAGGCCATACCGATGTGCCGCTACCACCTCTCCGATGCTCCCGACCAAATGGCCGTCGGGCGTAAACAGGCGACCAGGGAATAGCCCTTCAAGACGGGAAACGAGGGCATAGAGATCAGAAATGATCTCTGGAACTTCTTGAACCGCCGCGCGATGGTCCGTCATATGCGCCTAACGCCTGAGTTAAGCCGCGCCGCGAAGCGGCGTCGGCTTGGACGAATTGTTAGGTGCCATGCTGCAGCGGGAACCCGCCCGGAAGCAACTCAACTTCCGAGAGCATGCAGACCGCATTGCCGCCGGACAGCGGCCGGACCCCAAGGATGACTTCTGACGGACCGTGCTCAGCCTGGATGACAACGACCGGCTCGGAATCGCCAGACTCAAGGCGCTGGAGCGCGCAGCAGGGAAGCGTGAGGCTTGCCGGCTTGGAACCGCCCGGAATGTAGAAGACGGCTCGACCCTCTGCTACGTCGGCTTCTGTAGCTGACCGGCCAGATACGCAGGGAACGGACGCCCAGCAAGCTTCCTCCACACGACCCCAGAGACTGTCCATGGCACCTAACGTTTGAGTTGAGGGGCGCGAAGCCGGCTTGCCGGCGTAGCGTCCCTCTCGAACAAAATGTTAGGCATTGCGTTAGCCGAACAGATTGCTGATAAGTTTTTCTGCACCAACCGAATTGTCTTGTTCATTCAGAGTCTCCCAAATCTCAAGTAGCTTCGGCTGTACAGGTTCCAGCACGCGCAACAGATGCTTCCTTGTCTTGCTATCAATCCTACCGGCAAGAATCCGGAAGTCGTTCAGGCTAAGCGAGACGTCGATTTTGTCTGAGTGAGTTACGTGAAGATGCGGTTCATTGTGGTTGACCGTTTCTTTTCGAATCTCAACGCGGACCTTGTCTTGCCGCATGATTAATAGCTCAATGGGGAAACTGTCGCCAAAGACCTCGCGCTTTCGTTCTTCCGATGCCCTTTTCTCTGCACGGTAGATGCTGTCGCAAAGCTCAAGGAGAAGGGACTGGACAGATGGTTCCATGCAATGCCTAACGCCGAAGCTCAGCCGACGGCTGCGAGCGCAGTGAGTACCGGTCGGCTGGAGCGCTTTGTTAGCCCTTTGCACTGAACGCCTCATGGTATATGACTTTACCCACGGCCGAATTTGGGCCGAACGAAAGTGACTGAAAGTATTCAGGCGGCACACCTTCAAAAATGCACTCCGGCTGGTTTTTGAACCCGAACCGCCCGTAATAGCGTGGGTCGCCGAGCACCACACAGCCGGCGGCACCCATTGAACGCAAGGTCGCGAGACCACTTTTTATCAGCGCTTTACCTACGCCTTGATGCTGAAACTCGGGAAGAACGGCAACTGGACCCAAGCCGTACCAACCGGCAGAACCGTCTGAGAACTGGACGGGTGAAAACGCAACATGCCCTATGATTTGATTTGACCGCTCTGCGACCAGCGACACGGAAAGCGCGCCAGCCTTTCGAAGCGCCAGAACGATGAAATGTTCTGTTTGCTCGCTGTGAGGCTCTGACTTAAAAGCCAATTCGTTGACGCGGGTGATGGCGGCAATATCGTTTGGCTGCTCAGGGCGGATAGTGAAATCGCTCAAAGTGGGCTCTCTCGTTCTTATGGGCTAACGCCTGAGTTAAGCCGCGCCGCGAAGCGGCGTCGGCTTGGACGAATTGTTAGGTGCCATGCTGCAGCGGGAACCCGCCCGGAAGCAACTCAACTTCCGAGAGCATGCAGACCGCATTGCCGCCGGACAGCGGCCGGACCCCAAGGATGACTTCTGACGGGCCGTGCTCAGCCTGGATGACAACGACCGGCTCGGAATCGCCAGACTCAAGGCGCTGGAGCGCGCAGCAGGGAAGCGTGAGGCTTGCCGGCTTGGAACCGCCCGGAATGTAGAAGACGGCTCGACCCTCTGCTACGTCGGCTTCTGTAGCTGACCGGCCAGATACGCAGGGAACGGACGCCCAGCAAGCTTCCTCCACACGACCCCAGAGACTGTCCATGGCACCTAACGTCTGAATTAAGCCGCGCCGCGAAGCGGCGTCGGCTTGAATGAATTGTTAGCCGTCATTCTCATCCAAAGCCGAACGATAAATTGCCGTTACTCTTTGTCTTGAGATTTCTCAGGCTTGATGTCGGAGGCAGTAATTTGGCCACTGATTTTTTGGATTTCACGAAGCACATCGGTCATATTCGCACGAAAAATTTGGCCGCTTTCGGTGCGAACGGAAGCCACGTAGGCAATGGAGTAGTAGGCCGTTGATGCATCTGACTCGGAAAAGAGATTCCACTGTGGGTTTTGCGCGCTCCTCCCTTCCGGAGGCACATCCGTCACGACTGAAGAACTCAGTAATCTTTGACGTTCACCGAAGACATCCAGCACGAGAAATCGAACCTCGAAAGCCCGGACGCCTTGGTTGCCAGCCGCCACTGTGTATGAAGCATCATAGCGATAGCTCCCGCGACTGCGATCGGAGACGTATTTAGGAGCCGCACTTCCACTCTCTAACCGAAGCGGCAAGCGAGGATCGTTCAAGCGAGGATCGTTGAGGATATACCACTCGCGCGACAAGCTCGATTCCTTGTTGAGCGCAATGCCATACCCAAGCTCCACTTTCATTGAAGCCCCACTACCCTTGGTGATGGCAAGGGTCTGAGCATGCGAGATCGTGCCCCAAGCCAGTGCCGAAAGAAAGAAGATGATTGTGAAGATGCGTTTCATAGTTCCTCTCCTATTGATGACGGCTAACGCTCCGGTTCAGCGGCGAGCCGCGCAGCGGATCGTCCGCTGCAACCGGTTGTTAGGCGGCACCGTCGAGTAGTTCAACCATATGGGCGATGACTTCACCATGTCTGTCTCTCCAAACTCGCCATACAGACTCACCCCAACTTCGCACCAACTCAGCATGCTCTTTTGGGCTGCCGGCCCTGACGACGTCCGAAACCGTGAGCGTAAGGTCGAACGACGGCGGCTCAAGCCACCGCAGCCCCCCTATGAACGAGTCATCTCCAAGAGCCTTCCTCATGAGCGCGTTCGCCGCCTTGCTCCGCGCCCCCCTTTCAAAGGTTGCGTGGAGGCTAATCAAGTGAACAGTGACCGACTGTATCGCCCTTCTTTCCGAGCTCCCGGGATGCTGTACCGCGTAAGTGTCCACGGTGATGCGATGTAAGTCAGGGTCATAGTTTGCCGGTGAGTATTCCTTGGCGAGAATCTCGCCGTACAGTCGCCAGCAACCGGGGTGCGAAAGTATGTACTCGTGGGTTGGGCCCTCAACGTTCGGCACGAGCCCTTTGCATGAGAAGCAGCGCGTGGCGCTGGGAGTTTGTTCCATGTGTCGTCGACTACTTACGCTGCCGCCTAACTACTATTCGACAGCGAAGTGACGCGTGGCAACGCTGCGTAGCGTCGCAGTCAGCCACAGCTCGGTGCACCGGAGCTTCCCGAAATCAATCACTTAGGCGCCCTTCCGATCTTCCCCTTGACACATAACCCCGCCGCGTTCGGTCTCCGGCCGCCAGTCCGCTGTTGCATAACTCCACCCTGACACTGCGCTGGTAGGCGTTTTCCTACACGCTTCCGCGGTCCGCAGCCATCGTCGCGCGCTCCCTCGCCGCGTAGCGTCGTCGCCCTTGGCTCTGGAGGCTGCGTGAATGGAACCCTACTCCCCGTCCGGGATCCCGGCAAGTCGTCCGCCGCGGCTGCTCGATGAGGTGCGAGCGCGGGTGCGTCGACTGGGCCTGGCGTACCGGACGGAGCAGGCCTACGTGGGGTGGGTTCGGCGTTTCATCCTGGCGACCGGGAAGCGGCATCCACGCGAGATGGGCGCGGACGAGGTGGAGCGATTCCTGACGCGTCTGGCCACCGACGATCAGGTGGCCGCTTCGACCCAGAACCAGGCGCTGTCCGCGTTGCTGTTCCTTTATCGCGAGGTGCTTGGCGTCGATCTGCCGTGGATGGCCGGAATCCGCCGCGCAAAGCGTCCGGAACACCTGCCGACGGTCCTGTCGCGGGAGGAGGTCTCGAGGCTGCTGGCCGAGCTTTCCGGTACCCCGGGCCTGCTGGCGAGGCTGCTCTACGGCACCGGCATGCGGCTGATGGAGGTCCTGCGTCTGCGCGTGCAGGACGTGCGCTTCGCGCGAAACGAGATCTGCGTTCGACGCGGCAAGGGTGGCAAGGATCGGATGACCCTGCTGCCTCCGGCCTTGAAGGCGGCCCTGCTCGCCCAGGTCGAGGTCGCCCGGCTGCAGCACGCGGATGACCTGGCAGCCGGATTCGGGCGGACCGCCCTGCCGGACGCGCTGGCGCGGAAGTATCCCGACGCGGACCGCGCGTTTGGTTGGCAATACCTGTTCCCGGCTGCGGGGCGCTCGATCGACCCGCGATCCGGGCGGGTCATGCGCCATCACCTGCATGAGCAGGTACTGCAGCGCGCGGTGCGGGCAGCGGCGCGGCGCGCGGGACTCGATCGGCCGGTCGGATGCCACACCTTGCGGCACTGCTTCGCGACCCACCTGCTCGAAGACGGCTACGACATCCGCACCGTGCAGGAGCTCCTGGGACACGCCGACATCCGCACGACGCAGATCTACACGCACGCGCTGAACCGAGGGCCGAGGGCGGTGAGGAGCCCCCTGGACGGAATCAGCCTGCCGTCGCCACCTCTGCCGTGAGGCAAGCACCGCTTGCGCGGCGTCGCGCGCTATGGCCGCCTCAGATAGAAGGCATCATCGAAGGTCGCCACCCAGCGCGGCCGGTACATCGTCAGGATGGTCATCGCGCCGCCGGTGAGGAAGCCCTCCGAGAACATCATCGCCGGCATCGTCGCGAGGTAGTTCATCGCGATCGCGTCCGGGCTGGCGCTGGCGCCGAGCCACATCGCGAGCGCCTTGCCGCCCTGCGCGACGACGATCGACAGCGCGCCGCCGCCGAAGGCGACCGCGAGGAAGTAGACGAAGGGGTTCCGTCCCCACCAGCGACGCGACACGGTGAGGAGCGTCCAGACCGCGGCCGCCGGCAGCACCGCGCCGGCGAGGAACTCGTGCGGCGCGCCGAGCCAGACGTCGCCGCCGAGGAGCGCGGCGATGCCGGTCGCCAGCGCCAGCGCGACGATCCCGAAGCTCCAGCCGAACATCAGCACCGAAAGCGCGGCGCCGAGGAAGTGCAGCGCGAGGCCCGGCAGCAGCGCCACCGTCGCGAATCGCATCGCGACCAGCACCGCCACGACGACGAGGAAGACCAGCAGCGCCTCGCGGTCACGGATCTTGCGCCATGGCAGGAACGGCCAGCTCGCGGCCAGCACCGCGAGGCTGGCGAGCCAGGCGACGAGCTCGCCTCCGCTCACCGCGCGGCGGGCGGCGCGGTCAGCACGGTGCGCACCTCGAGGAGCTCTGGGAAGAAGGTCAGGTCCAGGGCCTGCTTCAGGAACCCGACGCCGGAGGAGCCGCCGGTGCCGCGGCGGTAGCCGATCACGCGCTCGACCGTCTTCATGTGGCGGAAGCGCCAGAGCTGGAAGCTCTCCTCGACGTCGACCAGCTGCTCGCACAGGTGATAGGCGTCCCAGTGCGCGTCGCGGTCCTCGTAGATGCGCTGGAACACCGGGACCAGCGCCGGGTTGCGGCGATGCGGCTCGCGCCAGTCGCGCTCCACGCAGTCGGCCGGGATCGCGTGGCCGCGCCGCGCCAGCAGGCGCAGGAACTCGTCGTAGAGGCTCGGCGCCGACAGCACGCGCTCGAGCGCGGCGAGGTCCTGCGGGGCGTTGCGGAACACGCGCAGCGTGTCGGCGTTCTTGTTTCCGAGCATGAACTCGACCATCCGGTACTGGCGCGACTGGAAGCCCGAGGCCGGGCCCAGCACGTGGCGGAAGCCGAGGTACTCGGACGGCGTCAGCGTCTCCAGCACCGCCCACTGCTCGAACAGCTGCCGCTGCACCTGCTTGACCCGCGCGAGGATCTTGAGGGCCTGGTCGACGCGGTCGGCGGCGAGCCCGCGGATCGCGGCCTCGAGCTCGTGCACGATCAGCTTCAGCCACAGCTCCGAGACCTGGTGCTGGATGATGAACAGCATCTCGTCGTGGTGCGGCGGATCCGAGCGCGGCCGCTGCGCGGCGAACAGCACGTCGAGCGCGAGGTAGCCGGCGTAGCTCTGGTCCTCGTTGAGGTCGGTGGTGATGTCCGCTTCCAGCGGACGCTTGTTGTCGGTGGTCGCCATTCGCAGGCTCCAGCGCAGATGAAGCGGCGATTGTGGCAGGCCGGCGCGCGCGGGCCCTTGCTCCGGCATCGCGACGATGCCCTCAACACCGAAGGACAAACCGCGACGCCCACGCAAACGAGTTCCGACCAACGAAGCCTCGAACTGCCTGTCCGTTGTCTGATCCTTTCAGCTCGTGGGATGGGGTGCCTGGAGCAGCCGAGTCTCGTTCCAGCCTTTGGCCGGACCCGGCATGTGGCAGCTACACCGACCAGAGTCGAGAGAGTCGGGCTGCCGAGCCCTGTAGTAGGGAGCTCCGTCAAGGACCAGCCATGGATGGCGCGTTGAGTGACAAGGCCCCGTCACCGCCGCCGAGTCGCGGCACCAAGCAGGCGGGGTCCAAGGCGCGCCCGTTCGAGCACAGGGATGTGCGAGTTCGCGCCGGCCCCGCCTGCGCGGCCGCGACGAGGAAGACCGCGCGATCCCGGAAGGATCGCGCGGCGGCGGTGCCGGGGCGAGCGGGGTACAGCCCCGAAAGCACTCTTTCCCTGGCTTCCTTCGCCTTGAAGAGTCTCGGGGGCCGGCGACCCGGCCCCCTGCTGGGTCCGGCCGAAGGCCGGAACGAAACCGCTCTTCATTCGCAAAGCATCGATGCAGCCAATCGCTACGCCCAGAGAGACTCCACCAGCCATTCAGAGCGCGATGGCGCAGCGTGAGCACCCGAACGCCGATCTTGGTCCGTACCAGGGGCCGAGCACGAATGCGGCCCCTGCGCCAGTGCCGCAGCGCGGCTTGCGACGCGCGCGCCCCGCCTGCTATCAACTCGACTTTCCCCGGACCGACCCGACCGATGAGCATCGTCGCGAAGTTCGCCGTCGAGCATGTGCAGTACCTCGATCCCGAGGGCCGGCTCGCCGACCACGCGCCCGCGGTCGCGCAGGACCTCGAGCGGCTGGTCGCGACCTACCAGGCGATGGCCCGGGTTCGGGTGTTCGACGCCAAGGCGATCAACCTGCAGCGCACCGGCAAGCTCGGCACCTACGCCTCGTGCCTCGGCCACGAGGCCGCGCACGTCGCGATCGGCATGGCGATGCGGCCCGAGGACTGCTTCGCGCCGATGTACCGCGAGTACGGCGCGCAGTTCGTGCGTGGCGTGAAGCCGCGCGAGGTGCTGCTCTACTGGGGCGGCGATGAGCGCGGCAACGACTTCTCCGGCCCGAAGCACGACTATCCGTGGTGCGTGCCGATCGCGACCCAGTGCCTGCACGCGGCCGGCGCGGCGCTCGCCTTCCGCACCCGGCGCGAGCCGCGCGTCGCGGTCACCGTGGTCGGCGACGGCGGTTCGTCGAAGTCGGACTTCTACGGCGCGATCAATGCCGCCGGCGTCTGGAACCTGCCCTTCGTCTGCGTGATCGTGAACAACCAGTGGGCGATCTCGGTGCCGCGGCGGATGCAGTCGGCGGCCGAGACGCTGGCGCAGAAGGGCATCGCCGCCGGCATCGCCTCGGTGCAGGTCGACGGCAACGACGCGATCGCGATGCTCGACGTGCTCGACCGCGCGATCGCCCGCGCGCGCGCCGGCGAGGGCCCGATGCTGGTCGAGGCCGTGACCTATCGCCTGCACGACCACACCACCGCCGACGACGCCCGCCGCTATCGCGGCGAGGACGAGGTCAAGGCGGCGTGGGCGCGCGAGCCAATGAAGCGCCTGCGCGCCTATCTCGCCGGGCGCGGCGCGTGGGACGATGCGAAGGAGAAGGCCTGGCTCGAGCAATGCGAGCGCGAGGTCAACGCCGAGGTCGACGCCTACCTCGCGAGCAGCCCGCCGCCGACCCGCGCGATGTTCGACCACCTGTATGCGGAGCTGCCCGCCGACGTGGCGGAGCAACGAAGACTTGCGGGGCAATGAGCCCAGGCATCGATGCAGACGAAGGGCATACTGCGAATGGCCAATGGCGAATGGCGAATGGGAAGCGGCAGCCGGTGGCGGCGACGCTTCCTGCACGAATGCCGGGGCGCTTCGGCTCAGCCAGCTGTTCGTCCGTCAGCCTTTCGTGCCTTCCTGTTGGCCATTGGCCATTCGCCATCGTCGAATCGTCTCCAGCGCTGAGCGACGTCTGACACCATGCCCCAGGTCACCCTGATCGAAGCCGTCACCCAGGCCCTCGCGCACGAGATGGCGCGCGACCCCTCGGTCGTCGTGCTCGGCGAGGACGTCGGCGTCAACGGCGGCGTGTTCCGCGCCACTGTGGGCCTGTCCGAGCGCTTCGGCCCCGAGCGCGTACTCGACACCCCGCTCGACGAGACGATGATCGCTGGGCTCGCGGTCGGGCTCGCGACGCAGGGCATGAAGCCGGTCGCCGAAGCCCAGTTCGAGGGCTTCGTGTTCCCGATGTTCGACCACATCTACTGCCACGCCGCGCGCTTCCGCAACCGCACGCGCGGGCGGATGACCTGCCCGCTGGTGCTGCGCGCGCCGTGGGGCGGTGGCATCCGGGCGCCGGAGCACCACTCCGACGCGCCCGAGGCGATGTTCGCGCACGTGCCGGGGCTCAGGGTCGTGATCCCGTCGTCGCCGGCGCGCGCCTATGGCCTGCTGCTCGCCGCGATCCGCGACCCGGATCCGGTGATCTTCTTCGAGCCCAAGCGCATCTACCGCCAGTACAAGGAGGAGGTGCCGGACGACGGCGAGGCCTTGCCGCTCGACGTCTGCTTCGTGCTGCGCGACGGCACCGACGCGACGCTCGTGACCTGGGGCGCCTCGGTCAAGGAATGCCTCGAGGCCGCCGACCAGCTCGCCGCCGAGGGCGTGTCGGTCGAGGTCATCGACGTCGCGACGCTGCGCCCGCTCGACATCGACACGATCCTCGAGTCGGTCGCGAAGACGCGCCGCTGCGTGATCGTGCACGAGGCGCCGAAGACCGGCGGCGTCGGCGCCGAGATCGCGGCCCGGCTGGCCGAGCGCGCGATGTACGACCTCGTCGCGCCGGTCGAGCGCGTCTGCGGCTGGGATACGCACATGCCGCTGTTCCGGCTCGAGATGAAGTACCTGCCGAGCACCGCGCGGATCGTCGAGGGCGTGCGCCGCGTGCTGGCGCACGGCTGACCCAGGCACTGGAGGATGGCGATGAGCGAGACCCGGACCTTCCTGCTGCCGGACCTCGGCGAGGGCCTGCCCGACGCGACCATCGTCGAGTGGCTCGCGCGCGAGGGCGAGGTCGTGATGCTCGACGCGCCGCTGGTCTCGATGGAGACCGCGAAGGCCGTGGTCGAGGTGCCGTCGCCGTTCTCGGGCCGCCTGGTCAGGCTGCACGGGCAGGCCGGCGACGTGATCGAGACCGGCAAGCCGCTCGCCGAGTT